>UREE01000019.1 GCA_900546825.1 uncultured Collinsella sp.
CAGCAAGTCAAAAGACCATACGCCTACGGGCGAAGGACCACCAAACTGGGTTAGGCAGCCGGGCAGATCTTCTTGAAGAGCTCGATGACGTCGTCGAGCGTCGCCTCGCGCGGGTTACCCGGGAAGCAGGCATCGGCCATGGCGTCCTTGGCCAGGACCTCGATCTCGTCAGCCTTCATGGCCTCGCAGACGTGCGGGATGTTCACGTCGGCGGAGAGCTGCTTGACGGCGGCGATGGCGGCGTCGGCAGCCTCGTCGGTGCTCATGCCCGTGGTGTCAACGCCCATGGCGACGGCAACCTTGGCCAGGCGCTCGGCGCAAACCGGCTTGTTGAACTCCATGGCAATCGGCAGCAGCATGGCGCAAGCGACGCCGTGCGGGGTGTCGTAGTGAGCGGACAGGGTGTGAGCCATGGCATGGTCGATGCCCAGGCCAACGTTGGAGAAGCCCATGCCGGCGACATACTGGCCAAGGGCCATGCCCTCGCGGCCGGAGCCGGGCTGGCCGGACTTGGCCTCGGCGACGGAGTCACGCAGGTTCTCGCTGATCAGCTTAATAGCCTCAAAGTGGAACATGTCGGAGAGCTCCCAAGCGCCCTTGGTGGTGTAGCCCTCGATGGCGTGGGTCAGAGCGTCCATGCCGGTAGAGGCGGTCAGGCCGGCGGGCATGGAAGCCATCATATCGGGGTCGACGACGGCGACCTCGGGGGCGTCGTTGGTGTCGACGCACACGAACTTGCGGACCTTCTCGGGGTCGGTGATGACGTAGTTGATGGTCACCTCGGCGGCGGTACCGGCAGTCGTCGGCACAGCGATGGTGAACACGGCGTGGTTCTTAGTGGGAGCAACGCCCTCGAGGCTGCGGACATCGGCGAACTCAGGGTTGTTGATGATGATGCCGATAGCCTTGGCGGTGTCCATGGAGGAGCCACCACCAATGGTCACGATAGCGTCAGCCTCGGCGGCCTTGAAGGCCTCGACGCCGTCTTTGACGTTCTGGATAGTCGGGTTGGGCTTAATCTCGGAGTAGAGGCTCCAAGCGATGCCGGCAGCATCGAGCTCGTCGGTCACCTTGGCGGTAACGCCAAACTTGACCAGGTCGGGGTCGGAGCAGACGAAGATCTTCTTGTAGCCGCGACGCTGGAGCTCGCCGGGGATCTCCTTGATGGCGCCGGAACCATGATAAGAGATGGTGTTGAGAACGAAACGATTAGCCATTGATAGCCTCCCATCGTGTGCGGGGCACCCATTACGCCCCACGCTATGAATCTCATCCTAACGCTTTTGAAACAAAAACACGTGAGAACGTCAAAATTGTTAAAGCGTTTCAACATAATAACGGAGTCCTAGTCCTTCCCTCCCGACAGCAGCGAAGGCTAGATTATAGGAGCAATCGCCCAAAGAATACGACCAACTCAGTCTATAAATTGTTTCTGTTTTAGCAATATATGTTTGACAATACGTTTATAAAAGGATACTTTATAGTAAACATCTTAGTTCACTAAATAACATTAGTGAAATGAAAGAGGCGGTAGAGATGTTAGTTCTACCTATAAAGACCCTCTTGGGCCACTACATTTATGATGCCAATCGAAACGAGATACTTGCAGTAAGCAAAGATCTCTTCAATTACATCTCAGAAGTCCAAGCAGGCAAAGTTTGCCACGCCTCCTGTAAATCAGACCAAGAATTCCAGTTACTACAATCATGTGGCTACTGCTGCGATTCGCCATTGCAGGATATCGCTTATCCATCAATTGACCTTTTGAAAGTTAAGCTGGAAAGAAATATACGGATGCTAACCCTTCAGCTGACTCAATCTTGTAACTTCCGATGTGATTACTGTATCTATTCCGGAAACTCCTCATACAACAGAGCCCACAGTCATAACTCCATGTCCATTTCGACGGCAAAACATGCAATCGAATTCTTTAAGATGCACTCGATCGACAACTCAAACCCGGTCGTAGCATTTTATGGAGGAGAACCTCTCCTTCGATTTAATGAAATTAAGCTAATTACTCAATATGCAGAGCAGGTATTTGAAGGAAAACACATCTCATTTCGAATTACAACTAATTGCTCTCTTTTATCTGAAGAAATGGTTAAATTCTTCTTCGATTCTGGGCATGAATTCTATTTGTTAATCAGTCTTGACGGGCCGCAGCAAATCCATGATAAGTCTAGGCATTACGCTAATGGCAAGTCCTCATACCAAACAGTTATAGACAATGTTCATATGGTTTTAGACAGCCATCCTGAACGCAACAAATATGTTCATTTTAATGCCGTAGTCGACACGAACAACATCTATAAAACAGTCTCTTCCTTTATAAATGATAAAGATATCGAAGATTGCGATGTTCAATTCAACTACCTGGAACGCAACGGACGTATCGCCCCCTACAATGACGAGTTCTCAAGTCAGCTAAATTACGCCTTATTTAAAGCAAGAATTATGGATGAGCGCGAAATCGAAAAAGGAAACCGCAACGATAGGCTCGCTTCATATACGCTTGCAAACATCAACCAAAACATAAAGCGATTTGCACCTTCGAACATCCCAGCAAAAGCTATACCCGGTGGCCCATGCGAACCAGGGGTTACGCGTCTATTTGTGACAACAGCAGGAGCGCTTCTTCCTTGCGAAAGGGTCAGCGAAACAACGAAGGAAATGTATATCGGCACATTGGATTCAGGATTTGATTAAGGTCAAATTGAAAAGATAATCAATGTTTCAAAGCTGACCAGCGATTCATGTAAAAAATGTTGGGCATTTCAGCTGTGCACCCAATGCATAAAAAGCGCAGATTGCGAAGGAGTAATAAGCCCTGATTACAAGCGAACAGCATGCGACAATTCAAAACGAATTGCCTTTGACCGACTTAATCAGAAAATACTTCGCTTTGAGCTTCATAGACATGAAGTGTCCATTGCAACAGCTCTAAAAAGGAACAAGCGATAAAAATCATGAAGACAATCGGACTTATATCTTTCACAAGAGCTGACTATCCTCTTCTGATTGGATTGCTAGGAAATGGCTACAATATCCGGGTATCAACGCCATGCGGCATTCTACCGGACGGCCTAGATGTCGCCAACCTTGTTAATTGCAAGGAAATTGGCATAAGAAATCGAATTAACTATGTAACGACAATCGATGAATCAGACCTGGTTGTCGTTTTATCGACGAAAGAAAGCGCCGCAGGACTCGTAGAATTTAGTAAACACGCTGAAACCTACGCTCATTCTGTAAATAAGACGGTTGTCAGCCAACTCGCCGCTGAACGAATCGAGTCTAGCAAAAGCGACATGCAGGAATTAGCCCTGATACCAAAAATTGTTGTCGGGAATCTATATACACCCGCCAATTCAACAATAACGTTCAGTAGCATCGTTAGCGAGATGAGAAAGCACCATCCCAATCTATGCGCGTTGAGCTTCAATCCTTTAAATGAAATCTGGGGCTGCAACACCCTTAGTTTTGATGGTGGCCAATCTGCCGTCATCAAAATGAATGAGCAGATCAACCTCATCATTGAGAATGATAAATCCGACCTAGCTCTATTAGAGACGCCCAATGTGCTTATGAAATACAACGACCACATTTTCGGAGATTACGGATTGGGGTCGATTGCTGCATGTCGAGCTTTCTGCCCTGACTTAGCCATTATCAATATCCCATACACGATAGCCGACTACGACATAATGCTAGGGCTCATGCCCGTAATTGAAACGCTTACGCAAGCAGAGATAGTTCAATTTGAAATTACAAACGAAGTACTTGACGCCACAGAGGGGTTGGAGACGCATGAATTACAAATAAGCTATTCATCTAGCGATAAAGCTATTCAAGCAGCAAGAGAACTTCGACTAAGAGGAATACCCAGTTTCTCAGCCAGCTTAGATCCAGAAGAATCATTACTATGCTGCAAGACAATCGAGGACGAGTTGTTTGATTTCGATCTTGGGGTACTGAAATGACAGCATATTGTAAAGATGAAACCATCTACGCAGAAATCGAAAAAGCAATAAGCAATATTAGAGATTTGGATTTGACTCAATTTGATCAAGATCTAAGAAATCAACGATTGACCAATTCCCCATTCAGCTTGTCCTCATCGGATCTAGTTCGACTGCTAATTTTTCTTGAAAGCAGGTTTTCTGTTTACGTTGAGTACTCGTCGATTGAAAACATAGGGTTCAACAGTGTTGAGGAGGTGAAGAAGGTAATAGAACAGTCAGAAACAATCGAACAATGAGAGGCAAATCATGAGAAGTATTCGACCATTTAACATGCATGCAGTAAATAGCGTCATTCATTTTATTAGAAATTGCCCATGCGGTTATTGCAGCTGCATGTACTGCAACGTACTGCGTAATTCTCCGCACGAAGCAGAAGTCGGTTCCAATGCGATTGAGGCGATGACGCGTGGTGGCTACTGGTCCTAAATCGAGCAAGACAGCTACAAACGAATATCGAATCTCAATTGAAGGTAACCCTTATCCGCATGCTCTAGCTCTCACCAACCCAGTGGGAGACAACCTCAACATCAAAAGACATGGGTTCACGGGTCCACTAGGACAGCTATTGAGTCTTAAATACACCGTTTATGACGATACAAATGAAAAGCTCTTTACTGTCGTCGACGGTGGCTTTAGTAACATGCCCAGGGTTGCGCTCGTCATCGAACACAAGGAAGTTGCGGTGTTCGATTATGGCCTAAACAGACTTGAGATGAAGTGCATAACGAACATACCGAATTACTCAATAAAAGGTAACTTCCTTTTTGGAGATTACGATATATTCAGCCAACGGGAAGTGAGGGTATCTTCAGTTACCGTTCTTCAATGTGATAAACAATCGTGCTTTAGCATACAGGTTTTGGATAAAGCCGAATTAGCTGCCGCAATTGGCATACCCACAGCCATTGCCCTTCTTAGAGCTCGCATTGAAGAGCATCTCGAATAACTCGCAAATAGCAGTTGGTAGCAACGTTCAGGAGCTAGATAGTTTTTCTGGCTCCTGAAACTGTATTACATAGTCTGCAAATTGTTCAAAACCATGTCCATGATCCGCAATGATGACGATACGCTCTTTCATCTCCTGTGCAACCACCGCCTTCAAAAAGGATATCGAAGCATTATCTAAATTGTTGCAAGGCTCATCCAAAATAATAATAGAATAGCTGCTCAAAAAGGCCCTACAAAGTAATAGAGAAGCCAGTTCTCCGCCAGACAAATTGTGTCCCCTAGTTCCAATGATGGGATTGGCTTCAAATAATTTATCGAGGCTAAAACCCTTCAAAAGATAGATGAGTTTTTCAGAGTCAATATCTACAAGACCATAGTAAAGAGCCTTCCTGAAAGTTCCCCCCATTATCAAATGTCTTTGCGGCATAGTTGCGCAGGGTAGCTGGATTAAAGTCAAGCCATCGAAAATGACAGTAGACTCATTAACACACAGTCTGCCGGCAACTGGCGACAATAATCCATTCAATACTTCCAGAAATGAAGATTTGCCACATGCATTAGGGCCGCTTACTAAAACCAGACAAGGTGCCTGTATCGTGCAATCTGGAATTGTTATCCTCTCATTAGTTTCGCTCGACGAAAACGAGAGACTGATTCCTTTCCAACTAATTCGATCAGCGTGATCGAAGCATATCAAATTAGGTTTTCCAGCTTCCAAAAGACGACGTAATTCCAAGACACGGCGCAACGACCTAAACGACGGTTGAAGCTGAGCCCAACAATTCAGAACAAGAGGAAAAGGAGAATAGCATAGAAGCACAAGTTGATAACTCTGCACCGCAATCCCGACCGTCAGCCCGCGCTTTAACACAAGGAAAATAAGCAGCAGAACTGAAAGCAAGCCAGTAATGATGTTGCCAGCGTTAACTATTTCAGTTGCCAATCTCGCAAAGACACTCTCCTCAACTCGAGAGTTCCTGCAGGCTTTAAGCATCTTTTTATAGCGAAGTAATTCCAAGTTAATTGAACGAGAAATTCGAATGTAAAGTCGACAATTTATTAGTTGGGCTAAATAAGCAGAACCCCTCGCCTGGGCCTCCAATGCCTTTTCGCTCTTAGTCGATAGCTTACTAAGAGCGAACGGATATAGAAGCGAAATAAACAATGCCGAAACACAAACAGGGATCAAAAGCAACAAAGAGATATTAGATAGCGCCACAAACGATGCCAAACCCGTCACTAAGCACGGAAGAAACGCAGTTGTAAATATTCCAATCATCGGCTGTAGGTTCCCAGCCTCTTCAATGCGCGATAACAGGTAGTCACTGTCTTTTGCTAAAACTAAGGGCCGCTCTAAAGCGCGGCGGGCAAGCAATCTATAGAAGCAGTTAGCGCCATCGGAAGCCAATTGCTCCGCATATTTTGATCTGAACAGGTTTGTCACCAGCTCAACTGAGAGCAATACTAGCAGGCCTAACCCAATGTATAAAACGTTACGATAATTAGAGCGAAGCAGGCCATAGTCTATAATCAACGATTCAGCTTTAACAACAGACAGCTCTACCAGGGCAGATAAAATGCAGAGCACCATCAACTTGATTACTGTCGTCTTATTTTGAATAAAAAGCTCTGGCATATGTCCATCCCCTCAACTAATAATTATAGCTAGAAAGATGGCATTTTTATTCTATAGCCTCAAGCAGCACGCTTTGCTGACGTCAAATCTTGTCATTACGAACATGCACCTTAGCGCTTAAGACTCGTGGTCTGCCAGTCAGCTACGATGCGGGCCCATTTCCTGTGCAAATCGCGTTCACGGTCGATGAACATGATGGCAAACGCGATAAACAGCAGCACGCTCGCCACCGCAATGGCGTGCAGGCCCATGCGCTCAATACACCAGTTGCCCAGCACGGCGCCAAACACAAAGGTGAAGATCACGCCAAAGTACAGTACGCCGTTTTCCAAAAAGCCGCGCTTGTGGGTGATGATGTAATCGTCCACGTTTTGCAGCGCGTTGCGCAGGTTACCGATGCACATGGTCGTTGCGATGCCGTGACCGTGGATCTTGCGGAAGCTCTCGACCTGCATACCGCAGGCAAACGAGGTGAGGCAGTTGGCGAGCAGGTTGTAACCGCCACCGGGGATAAAGCTCACGCCCAGCAAGATGACGGCTTCAAAGAACACCGTCACTTGGCGCCAGTGAATCACGCTGCCAAACCGTTCGTGTACCAGGTCGGCAAGCATAATGCCCACGGCAAACGACACCACGGGGAAGAAGTAGCGCCCCGCAAGTGCCCAATTGCCCTCCGAGATGCTCACGCCCACAAGCAGGATGTTGCCCGTCTGCGCGTTGGCGAAAACATGATCGCGCCCAATGTACGAATACACGTCCATAAAGCCACCGGCGAGCGCCAAGATAATGCCCAGCTCAATGGACTCCGATATCTGTTTGGCACGCTGCATCGTCGTGCATCCTCCTTGTTGACGACCCTCTCGTGCGTTGGCGGAAACATAGCCGCCGTTCATACTGTAACCCATTGACAACATGGCGTGCGCGCGAGACGGGTTCTTCGACACGGGGATACACAGTCTGGAAACAAACGGCATCCGCATCGACACGCCGATCCGCCAGCCCATGTACTCCACCAGTCTTTTTAGCCCCGTCCCAAAAAGACTGGTTACAATTACGTGCAGCATACAAACACCGGGAGGGATCGTGGCAAAAAAGCCTCAGCACGCTCAGAACAACCAGCGCAGTCAGCAGGGCAAACAGGGCCAGCAGCAAAGGCGCGGCGGTAAGGCGCAGGGTGGGCACACCACGCACACCCAGGCAGCGCCCTCACGCCCCTGGCGTCCGGGTCGCGATAAGTTCCTCCCCGTCAGCCGCGCCGACATGAACGCGCGCGGCTGGGACCAGTGCGACTTCGTCTACATCTGCGGCGACGCCTACGTGGACCATCCCAGCTTTGGCATGGCCATCGTCAGCCGCGTCCTTGATGCACACGGTTACAAGGTGGGCATTATCTGCCAACCCGACTGGACCGACCCCGCCAGCATCACGGTGCTCGGCGAGCCGCGCCTGGGCTTTCTCGTCAGCGCCGGCAACATGGACTCCATGGTCAACCACTATTCGGTGACCAAGCACCGCCGCCACACCGACGCCTATACCCCTGGTGGCGAGGAGGGGCACCGCCCCAATCGTGCCGTCACGGTCTACGGTAACTTCATCCGCCAGACGTTTAAGGATGCCCCCATCATCATCGGCGGCATCGAGGCGAGCCTGCGCCGTCTGGCCCACTACGACTACTGGCAGGACAAGCTCAAGCGCTCGGTACTGCTCGACTCGGGCGCCGACATCCTCATCTACGGCATGGGCGAGCACGCGATTGTCGAGATCGCCGACGCGCTCGACGCGGGACTGCCCGTCGACCAGATCACCTATATCAACGGCACCGTCTACCGCACGGGTTCGCTCGACGAGGTCTACGACTACGACCTGCTGCCCAGCTGGGACGACCTTACCGCCGACAAGCTCAACTACGCGCGCAGCTTTAACGTGCAGCAGCAGAATATGGACCCCATCACCGGCCATCGCCTGGTAGAGCCCTATCCCAACAGCGTCTATGTGGTGCAGAACCCGCCATCGGCGACGCTCACCACCGACGAGATGGACGAGGTGGCCGAGCTTCCCTACGCCCGCGATTGGCATCCCGACTACGACGCGGCGGGCGGCGTACCGGCCTTTGCCGAGATCAAGTTTTCCATTAGCTCCAACCGCGGCTGTTTTGGCGAGTGCTCGTTTTGCGCCCTCACCTTCCACCAGGGCCGCGTACTGCAGATGCGCAGCCACGACTCGATCATGCGCGAGGCCGAGCTGCTCACGCGCGATCCCGAGTTTAAGGGCTACATCAACGACGTGGGCGGACCGACGGCTAACTTTAGCCGCCCGGCCTGTGACAAGCAGCTCAAGCACGGCGTGTGCAAGAACAAGCGCTGCCTGTGGCCGAGCGTATGCAAAAACATGGTGGTCGACGAGAGCGGCTACACGCAGCTGCTGCGCGACCTGCGCCAGCTGCCGGGCGTCAAAAAGGTCTTCGTCCGCAGCGGCATCCGTTTTGACTACACCATGGCCGACGCCTCGGACGAGTTTTTGCGCGAGCTGCTGGAGCACCATGTCTCGGGCCAGCTGCGCGTAGCGCCCGAGCATGTGAGCGACGCGGTGCTCTCCGTGATGGGCAAGCCGAGCCGCGCCGTCTACGACGCGTTCTGCCGTAAATTTGAACGCTTGAACCGCGAATACGGACTCAAGCAGTACGTAGTGCCATACCTAATCTCGAGCCACCCCGGCTCGACCATGAAGGAAGCTGTGGACCTTGCCGAGGCCGTGCGCGACATGGGCTACATGCCCGAGCAGGTGCAGGACTTCTACCCCACCCCGTCCACCATGTCGACCTGCATGTACTACACCGGCGTGGACCCACGCACCATGAAGCCGATCTACGTGGCACGCGACCCGCACGAGAAGGCCATACAGCGTGCGCTCATCCAATACCGCAAGCCCGAGAACTACAAGCTCGTACGCGAGGCACTAGAAAAGGCCGGCCGCCGCGATCTGATTGGCTACACCAAGCATTGCCTGATTCGCCCCGTGCCGCCGCGCCCGGGCGAGACATCTGCCAACGGCGGACATGGCACCGGCAAGAAGGGCGGCAAGCCGCACGGTGGCGCCGCCGGCAAGGGACCCAAAGGCAGCAAGGGGCACGGCGGCATGTCGCGCGCACAGAACACTGCCGGTCGCAATCGCGCAGCCCAAGGGCGTCAGGGCGCCAACGGAGGCGGGCGTCGCAACTAGGGCAGCGGTGCGCTCGCTGCGTCCATCCCACACGCGTGGCGCAGCGAGCGCATTGCCTCAACGAGGATGACGCCGGCGATAGCGACCGTGATTATCACGTCGAGCGGTGTGTTCACAAACCAGAGCAACGTCATGAAATACGACCCGGCATTAAAGGCAAAGTGCAGCAGGATCGTGTAGCGGAGCTTTCCGGTCGTCACGAGCACCCAACCAAAGATGAGGCCGGCGGCGCCCGCGTAGCAACCCTGTACCCAATTCATGTGCATAAAACCGAAGATCGCCGCCTGCAGCACAATCGCCGCGGCGCTACCCCACGTGCTTGGGGCCGCCCAGGGCACCATGGCGCCGCCCTGCGCGCTCACACGACGCCGGCACTTCCAAAGTGGGCGGCACTGCGGATTAAACGCTCGGAGCGAAAACTCAAAAATAATGCCGCGCACCAGCAGCTCTTCACAAAATGGGGCGCCGAGCACCGTAGTCAGGACGGCGAGATAGCTGGTGTCGCCCATGCCTGTTTCCTCGACAAGCTCGCTGTAGTCGGCCGCGGCATCGGGCAACAGCGACAGCACAGCGTCGGTCACGTAGCCAACGACCACCTGCAGGGCAAGGCCGATCACGATAACGCAGGCGATGCGCTTCCACGCCCCACGCGCTCCCCCGCCGAGCGGATGCTCGCCCTGCCAGCGCGCCATAAACGAGCGCGGCCACAGATAACGCCACCACAGCAGCGCCATTAAAAACGATGCCGTCTGCACGACGGCCTGAAGCAATTGAATGTCGAGATCATCGATCGAAAAACCCATGAACACCGATGCGACGCCAAGAGCGGAGAACAAAACGACGCTCAGGGCAATATCGGCAGCGACGACGCCAAAACAGGCAAGCGCCCAAATCATCGCATTGAGCATGCCAACCTCCTCAAAACCCGGCACTTAGGGACGTTCCTTAACTGCCGGCAGAAAAGGAACGTCCCCAAGTGCCGGCAGTTTGGGACAGTCATTGTTGATGAGAATCGGGCGAAATGCCAAAGGCCCCGTTGGGCGAGATGTCGAACGGGAAGGTGCCGCAGCGATTGAACGCAGCGATAAACATGCGGATGGCGTTGGACGGCGTGGTGCCCACGAGCTGGGTTGCCGCCGCGAAGGCTGCCTTCTCCTCGGGCAAGACCTTCGCGACTACAGGGGTCATGTGTTCTGCCATGGCGCTTCCTTTTTGAAACGACGGTAGTGCGGATAGATGCGGGCCACGCGGCTGGGCGACGGGCTGTGAAGGCAACCCGATTGGCCCGCATCCGGAGTTTGTTTCTACGGCGTTGGTATTACTTGGTATTCCTAAGTATTACCCCGCAGATAGAATACCACAACCGACTCTATGGGGACGGAGGAAAACGAATCATTTTGTTGTTGAGTAGGTATTTAGAGCGTGATGATGTCCGAGATATCGAGGGCCTGAGCGTCGGCGACATCGTGCGATGCAAGCAGCAGCATACGGCCGTCGAGCAAGTCGAGCACGACCTCGGCGCATGCGTCGCGCGCAGCGGTATCTAAACCGGTAAAGGGCTCGTCAAGAATCACCGCGCCGCCCGGGCACAGCAGGGCTCGAGCGATCTCGACGCGACGGCGCTGCCCGCCCGAAAGCTCGGCCACGCGAGTATGTACATCGACCCCCGGCACCAGCAGGCGCAACAGGGCCGCAGCACTCGAGGCGTCCACGCGTGCATCGGCGCACACTAGCACGTTATCCAGCGCCGCGGCGGACTCGACCAAGTGTGCATCCTGAAACACCATGGAGCACGGCGCGCACTCCCCCGCCGCAAGGGCAAGGAGCGTAGACTTGCCCGCACCCGAGGCGCCCATCACACAGATACGCCCAGACGCGGGCACGTTGAGCACCAGTCCGGCGAGCGCCGGCGCCCAGGGCGCGCGATCGCCCACGGCGAGCGCAAGCTCCGCTGCAGCGCCATCGCTCGCAGCCCCCGCACGCCCGCGCAGTCCATGTCCATGCGCCCGCACGGCCGCGCGCCACGCCACGGGTCCCGAAACCCGCAGCAGCCACACCAGCACGCGCTCGCACGCCCACGAGGCGGCAACGACCAGCACGGTCCAAGCCAGCAGGTCGGCCGTCTCAATCAAAAGCTTTGCCTGATAGATGCGCTCACCCACGGTGCCCACCGCCATGCCGATCAGCTCGGCTGCCACGCCGGCCTTCCAGCTCATGCCGATCACGGCACGGGCACACGAAAGCACAAACGGCAGGACTTCGCGCCAGGTATGAGCGCAAAACAGGCGCCATCCCCGCACGCCATGCAGGCGGAACATCTGCTCCAGCGGCTTATCCACTTGTGCCAAGCCCTCGACCAGAGAGAAATACACGCCCGGCAGCGCCATCAAAAAGACTGCCGCGATGCTCACGCGCGCCGACCCCAGCCAGATAAGCAACAGGACCACCACGCAGGCGACCGGCGTCGCCTTTACAAACGACAGCGCCGGAGCCACCAGGTGCGCAAACGCACGCGAACGTGACGAAATCCCGGCAAGTACGCCACCGCACACCGCGGCAAGCGCCAACCCGCCCAGTATCCGCGCGCCCGAGCCCGCCAAAATCGCCCAGGTACCGCCATCGCGCACCAGGCGCAGCAGCGCCAAGGCAACAGCACCCGGCCCCGGCAAAATCAGCGGCTGCGCCACCAGCGCCGCCACCAGCATCCACGCGGCAAGCCAAAAGGCGGCGACGGCACCTACTGCCGCCACCGCCTTCATACGCTCTGTCATTTGTCGAGCAAACGCACGCACGGGCTACTCCAAGTAGTAGAAATCGTCAGCCGGAAGCTTACCACCAACGGCGCTCGCGTCCGCGTCGAACAGTACCTGCAGATACCCGCTAAGTGCCGCCTTCATATCCTTGCCCGTCTGGCAGACAAGCATGCACCCGGGAATCGCCTTCTCGGCGATCTTGGCGTTATCCACGATGCCGGCATCGACCACGGCCTGCGCCCAGTCTGCCGGCGCCGCATTGACAGCCTTAACGCTCGCCGCATGGCAGCTCAAGAACTCCGCCACGGCCTCGGGATGTTCCTCGGCAAACGCGCGGCGCACCACGGTCACGCCCGTCAGCAGGCGCGAGCCCGTGTCACCCGCCAGCTCGTCCCACACATCGGTCAGGCTCACCGGCGCCGATAGCTTGCCCTCGCTCTTGGCGATGGCAGCGGTCTTGAACGGCTCCGGCAGCACGCCCACGGCGGACGGGTCGGCAAGCAGCGCCGACAGCACCTCGGTGGGCTCGCTCTTAAACTCAAGCGCCACCTGGCCTGTCAGGCCCGCGCGCTCCAGCAGGTAGTTCATGACGTACTCCGGCGTGGTGCCCTTGCCCGTCATATAGACGGTACGCCCCGCCAGATCGCCAAACGAGGCCACGCTCGCATCGCCCGTCACTACGTTCAGCACGCCCAGCGTGTTGATGTCGATGACCTGGACCGCGCCCTCGGTCTTGTTGTAGAGCACGCTCGCCACGTTGGCGGGCACCAGGGCAATGTCGATATCGCCCTGAATGACCTTGGGCACAATCTCGTCGGCGGCAGTGTTGATCGCAAAGTCGAACTCATTGTCCGTCTCGCCATCGGCAGCCTGGTCCATAAACTGCACCAGGCCAATCGAGGTCGGCCCCTTGAGCGAGGCGACGTGCACCTCAACCGGCTCTGCGGCGGCACCGTCAGCGGCAGACCCGGCAGCCGAACCCGCGGCGGACCCGGCACCGGTAGCCCCGCCGCCACAGCCCGTGAGCGCAAGCGACAGAGCGCCCGCGGCGAGCGCCGAGGCAAACCCCCGGCGCGACATCTCAAAATCAAACGTACGCATCGCTAGCACGTCCCCTCGTTAGGCATCGACCAGGCGTGATGGTCGGTATGCAGCAGCTCTTCGGCCAGTGGCGAGAGCGGCTCGCCCAAGAACTCGCGGTAGCACGCCTGGACATCGGGATTCTCGTGCGAGAAGCGAATGTCCGCAGCGGCATCCAGGCCCCACAGCACCTGACCGCGCTCGGCTGCCAGCTCGCAGCCGTCGTGGATGGGCTGACCGCCGCCACCGACGCAGCCGCCCGGGCACGCCATGACCTCAACGAAGTCATAGCTCACGCGGCCGTCGCGAATCGCGTCAAGCAGGCGGGCGGCGTTGCCCAGCCCGTGCGCCACGGCGACGCGCACCTTGGTGCCATCGATATCGGCCACGGCTTCCTTCCAGCCGTCCAGGCCGCGCACGTCGGTAAAGAAGTCGGCATCGGGGTTCTTGCCCGTCACCAGGTAGTAGGCCGAGCGCACGGCGGCCTCCATCACGCCGCCCGTGGCGCCAAAGATCACACCCGCGCCCGTGCCAAAGCCCAGCGGCGTATCGAGCGGCTCCTCGGTAAGCGTGTCGACGCTCACGTGGCTCGCGCGGATCATGCGCACCATCTCGCGCACCGTCAGCGCAACGTCAACGTCGGGCGTACCGTCCTCGCCCACCATGCTCGGCAGCGCGCACTCGGCCTTCTTGGCCGTACACGGCATCACGGACACCACAAACAGACGCTCGGGCTCCACGCCCAGCACCTTGGCGTAGTAGGTCTTGGCGATGGCGCCGAACATCTGCTGCGGCGACTTGGACGTGGACAGACTGTCGACAAACTCGGGGTAGCGCGCCTTCACAAAGCGAACCCAGCCCGGGCAGCAGCTCGTGAACATGGGCCAGCCGCGGCTGTCGCCCTCGCCCTTGGCGGCCTTACCCAGGCGCTCGAGCAGCTCGGAGCCCTCCTCCATAATGGTGAGATCGGCCGAGAAATCGGTATCGAACACGTACTCAAAGCCAACGCGGCGCAGCGCGCAAGCCAGGCGTTCGACGGTAGCCTCCTCGCGCAGAATGCCAAGCTCCTCGCCCCAGGCGGTACGCACGGCCGGCGCAATCTGCACCAGCACGATCTTGTCGGGATCGGCGATGGCGTCGAACACGGTCTCGGTATCGTCACGCTCGCGCAGGGCGCCCGTCGGGCAATGCGTGATGCACTGACCGCACGCGACGCAATCGGTCTTGCCGATCGGCGCACGCCCACGGGTGCCCACGGCGGTATGCGTGGCGCGGTTGGTCAGATCCCAAATCCCTAAGCCCTGCACGCTCTCGCACACCTTGATGCAGCGCATGCATTTAATGCACTTGTCGTTATCGCGGATGATGGGGAAATCGAAGTCCCAGCCCTCGCGCGCCAAGTGCTGCTCGTACGGCAGATAGAAGATGCCAAGGTCGTTGGCGATGGTCTGCAGATTGCAGTTACCACTGCGCACGCAGCTCGTACAGCGCGAGTCGTGCTGGGACAGCAGCAGCTGCACGTTGGTGCGACGGGCCTCGCGGGCCTTGGGACTGTTGGTATGGACCACCATGCCGTCGAGCACGTAGTTGTTGCAGGCGGCAACCAGCTGGTCGCAGCCCTCGACCTCGACCACGCACACGCGGCAACCGCCGATCTCGTTCAGATCGCGCAGATAGCACAGGGTGGGAACCTGAATGCCGGCGGACTTGGCCGCATCTAGGATCGTGGTGTGCTCGGGCACCACGACCTCGCAATTATCGATCGTGAGCTTGACCATGTTGAGTGCTCCGCTTTCGGTGTTGTCGCTGACAGTGGTTTTGTTGGGCTCTACCATTCCAGGTTCCTCCCTCCGCGGAACGCGCCAAAGCCAAAGTGGTCGCAACGCAGGCAGCGGCTCGCCTCTTGGCGCGCCTCCTGCTCGGTGAGACCCTGCTCGACCAGATTCCAATCGTGAATACGCTCGCCGGCCTCGCGCTCGCCCAGCTCGCAGCGGCCGCACTCGTGCTTGCCCTTAAACTGGACGGTCGGCAGCTCAACGTCGAGCTTGATCTTGTGGTCAAAGCCCAGATAGCGGTCGATATTTGCCGAAGCAACGCGGCCGGCGTTGATGGCACGGATGACCGTGGCGGGGCCGGTCTGGCAGTCGCCGCCGCTAAAGAGGCCGTCGAAGTTGGGCACGGCACCGTCCGAGTCGGTGACCACGCAGCCCCACTTGCAGGCAATGCCCATCTCCTCAAACGGCTTGGAATCGATGTCCTGGCCAATGGCCACAAACACGCGCTCGCAGGGAATGACGCGCTCGGGCGTGGCGGCGGCACGCGGGGCCGGACGCCCACGACGGGGCGCGCCGATAATCTGCGGCTGCACGCGCAGGCCGCTCACGCGACCGTCCTCGCCCGTCTCGATGGCGAGCGGGGCCGTCAGCTCCAGCACCTCGCAGCCCTCGGCCTGGGCACCGGCGATCTCGGCATCCTGGGCCGTCATGTCGCAGATGCGCCGGCGGTAGACGATGCTCACCTTTTCGGCACCGCAGCGCACGGCAGAGCGTGCCACGTCCATGGCCACATTGCCGCCACCGATGACGCACACGCGCTGGCCGCTCAGGTCGGGCAGCTCATCATCGCCAATGGCGCGCAGCATCTTGACGGCCGACTCCACGCCGAGCGCCTCTTCGCCCGGAAGGCCGAGCTTCTTATCGCTGTGGGCGCCAATGGCCAGGTAGACGGCATCGAACTCGTCGCGCAGACGGGCAAGCTCCTCGCCGTTGACGGAGTGGTCGAGCTCCACATCGATGCCGGCGCTCAAGATCCAGTCGATCTCGGCCTGCAGGCGCTCGCGCGGCAGACGGTAGCTGGGAATGCCGTAGCGCAGCATCCCGCCCAGGTGGTGGCGCTGCTCAAAGATGGTCACCTTATGGCCCATCACGGCCAGGTAGTAGGCGCAGGAAAGACCGGCCGGGCCGCCGCCAATCACGGCGATGCGCTTGCCGGTGTTGTCGGCCACGCTGGGCTTGTAATCGTTGAGGTCGCTGTGCTCAACGGCAAAACGCTTGAGGGCGAGGATGTTCATGGGATCGTCGACCATGCCGCGGCGGCAGTGCATCTCGCAGGGATGCTCGCACACCAGGCCGCAGACGAGCGGCAGCGGGTTGTTCTTGCGGATGACTTTGACGGCGTCGGCATAGCGGCCGGCCTCGACCAGCGAGATGTACCCGGGAATGTCGACGTGCGCCGGGCAGCCCGATACGCACGGAACGCGCGCCTCGCGGTCAAAGCCGCAGGAGTGCTCGCGGATGTGGTGCTCAAAATCGTCGCGAAAACCACGAATGGCCGTAAGCGCCATGGCGCCGGCCTCGTAGCCGATGGCGCAATCGCTCGAAAGATAGATAGTGCGGGCCGTACGCTCGATGAGGTTGAGTGCGGACTCGTCGGCGCGCCCCTCGAGCACATCGGCGAGCAGATCGCTCAGCGCGCTCAGGCCCACGCGGCAGGGTGTGCACTTGCCGCAGCTCTGAGTGGAACACAGGTTGACGAGCGCTGCCGTAAACTCAACGGGACACGGGGCGAGCGAACTCACCGCCAAGCGGCGTCCGAGTGCATCGTGCAGGTCGTCCATGACGGCCTGGGCGTGGCTGCGTTCCATTACATGCAGTCGAGCCATAAGATCCCCTCTCGCATGGCAGCCCGGAGGCGAGGCCGGGCGAAGTTGCTACATGCAACACACTGACCTAAAACGTTGTTAGGTCTCCACGCGGTTCGGCAGGCGGTATAAAACGCGGCCCTCAGCGGTGCTAAACACCTTTACCGCAGATAAATGCCATATTTGATAAAACGCGTTACCAAATGACAATGCCCCGCCCACGCAATCACGTGGACGGGGCATTGCTCAAGTTATATAGTCAGCGGCCTTCTGTCTTTACTTAAGCTCGGGCCAGAAGTCCTTGTTGGCCTCGATCATGTCGTCGAGAACCTCCTTGGCGACCTTCATCGAAGGCACGGTCTTGTTGAGCGTAAAGGCCTTGAGCGCCTTCTCGTAAGAACCCTCGATCGTAGCCTCGACCACGAGCTTCTCGGAGTTCAGCTGCTGCATCATGAGGCCCTGCTGGAACAGAGGAATGTTGTCGCGGCTGATGACCTCGGGGCCATTCTTGCCAATGTAGGCAGGCAGCTCGACCATAGCGTCGTAGGGCATGTTGGGGATAGCGCCCTTGTTCTCGCAAATGACCAGGAAGCGCTGCTTGGTGTCGTTCTTCAGAGCGATAGCCAGATCGGCAATCCAGTCGCCGTGGCTGCCCGCATAGAACGTGCTCTCGTCGATCTCGCCCGTCTTCTCGTAGTGGTCGATGCCGTCGAAGAGGTTCTTCTCACGCGTCTCCTCAACCTCGTTAGCACGGGTGCGCTCGGGGTTGGAATGCTCGACGAACTCCTTCTGCTGCAAGTAGTAGTTCAGATACGTGTTGGGCAGGTACTCCGGGAAGCACTCCATGATCTCGTACTCGCCCTTCCAGACGTAGTACCAGCTGCCCTTGGTGTGGCGGTTCTGCTCGGGGTGCTCGTCGGTGGTCTCCTCGGGCTTCTTAGACATCAGCGAGCCCATGCCCTTGAGGTACGAATCGGGCAGCAGAATCTCGTGCTCCTTGATGTACTCGCGCAGCTGCGGGAGCACCTCCTCGCCCTTGTGGCGGATCGAGGTGAACCAGCCAAAGTGGTTGAGGCCAAAGTAATCGTACTCGACATCCTTCTTGTCGATATCGAGTGCGGCGCAAACCACGTCGATGATCGCGATCGGCATGTCGCAGATGTTGATGATGCGAGCGTTAGGACGCAGCACACGGCAGCCCTCGGAGACGATGGCAGCAGGGTTGGAGTAGTTGAGAATCCAGTAGTCCTTCTTGGCGTACTTCTCGACGTCATCGATCAGCTCGACCATGGGGAAGATGGTGCGCATGCCGTAGGCAAGGCCGCCGCAACCGCAGGTCTCCTGACCAACGCAGCCGTGACGCAGCGGAATCTTCTCGTCCTGCTCGCGCATGGCATAGCCGCCCACGCGCATCTGGGCAAACACGAAGCTCGCGTCGGTAAAAGCCGTCTTTTTGTCGGTGGTCACCGTAAGCTTGATGTCCAGGCCGAGGTCCTCGTGCAAAATCCAGTCCACGAGCACGCCGATCTTGCGCTGGCGCTCCTCGTTGATGTCGTACAGACGAATCTCGTCAACGTCGAGCTCGTCCTTGCGCAGAGCGATGGACTTGACGATGCCGGGGGTAAAGGTGGATCCGCCACCACACAGAGTAATGATCATTGTTTACTGCTCCTTCTCAATTGCGTTTTCGACCTTGTCGCGCATCTCGGCGACCTTCATGCCAAAGATGATCTGGATATTGTTGCCGTTGCGGTTGATGCCGCTGTTGGGCACGTGGTTGATGAGGTCCTCATTGATGAGGTCCGGGTTCTTAACGTTCACGCGAAGACGCGTAAAGCAGTTCTCGAGCTCCTCGATGTTGTCCTTGCCGCCAAGACCTGCGACCAGGTCGGCAATGCCCGCATCGACGCCCTCTGCGGGAGCCGCGGCAACAGCGCCCTGCTTCACCGCGACAGACGCGGCGGCCTCGCCCTCGGCAACGGACTCGGCGAGCTCGGACTCCTCCTCGCGACCAGGCGTGTGGAGGTTGAGCTTCTTAATAAGGAAGGTGAAGAGGAAGAAGTACAGAGCGGCGTTGACGACTCCAAGCACCAGCATAACCGGCCAGTTGGTCTTGTCGACACCGAGGACCAGGTTGGAAACCACGATGTTGATGATGCCGCCTGCAGTCGAAGCGGGCACGGAGAGGACCTTGAGCAGGACCAGGAAGATACCGGAAAGAACCGAGTGAACGACAAAGAGCACGGGAGCGGCAAAGACAAAGAGGAAGTCCATGGGCTCGGTGACACAGGAGAGCACGGCGGTGATGATCAGCGGGATGATAACGGCCTTGGTCTTATCCTTGTTCCCCTTGTAAGCGGTGAAGATAAAGGCGAGACCGATACCGATGTAGGGCCACAGGTTGTTGAAGGTGTAGCTGTTGAAATAGGTGCTATCGGAGAAGGGCTGGCCCGTCATTGCCATCTCGGCGACACGGATGGGATAGGCGCCGGCGATAACCTGATCGCCCAGCGTCAGGGTGCCACCCACATCGGAGAACTGGAACGGGGTGTAGATGAGGTGGTGCAGACCGGTGGGAACGAGCAGCTTGTTGAGCATGCCGTAGATGAACAGACCGATGTTGCCCGACTCCTTAATGATGCCGGCAACGGAGGAGATGGCACCCTGAACCGGAGGCCAAACGATGCAGAAGCCAGCGCCCATGATCCAGGAGATGATGATCATGATCAGGAACGGGAAGCGAACGCCCGAGAACATCGAAAGGGCAATGGGGAACTGCTTGTTCGAGTACTTGTTGAACACAGCACCGGTGATGCAACCAAGAATGATGCCGCCAAACACGCCGGTATCGAGCACCTGAATGCCCATAACGGTGCTCTGGCCGGTTCCGGTAAGGCCGAGCATGCCGCTCGCTTCGGCAAGAGAGCCGGTGGCGTTGAGCACGATGTTGTTAGCCTGCAGGAACAGGAAGAACGACATCAGGGCGATCAGCGAAGCATGGCCCTTGTTCTTCTTTGCCATGGCGCCGGCGATGCCCACGCAGAACAGAATCGAGAGGTTGTTGATGATAAACATCAGCGACTGATAGACAACGGCGCCCACAAGCTGGAACGGACCGGAGCCCAGTACGGGGATCAAGGCGCAAATGGTCTTGTTGGTCAGAATAATGCCCACGATGAGCAGAATGCCGGCAACCGAGAGATACATCATCGGCTGAACGATTGACTTCGCGAACACCTCCAACGGCGCTTTGAAATTGAACTTCTTTTTTGCGGTCATAGCGGTACTCCCCTTCCTTTTCCGCAAATTAAGACAGATGTGCCCTGGACAAGGCCATAAGCCCTGCCTCATATCAATCGATGTGTGGGCACGTTATGCCTAGAGACCAGGTTCTCCAAGCAGGTTAACAATGTGGTAAGCGAGATAACTCTTCTCGGCATCGGTAACGACAACGTTATAGGTAGACGACAAGTGGGCGGCTATGGCGTCCGCGCACGAGAACGCGCACGGATACTTAGTTTCATCGATTCGGAACAGTGCATCGTCATTGATCTGCCCGGCCGCGGGGTCAAGCGCCCGCTGTGCGAAAAACTGCAGGTGGCGGACGAAACGCTCATAGGGCAGCGAGGTGTCATCGAGGGTCGTGGCATAGCGCTCGGAAACAATCGCGAGCACGTCGCGAACAAGCTGGACCGAGATGATGAGACGGTCGGAGCGTTGCGGCATGGTGGCGTTGACGATATGCAGCGTAATAAAACCCTGCTCTTCTTCGCTCATCTGGAAGCCCATATACTCCTTGACAATCTGCAGCGCACGGCCCGCAAGCGCGTACTCCTTGCGATAGAACTGCTGGATCTCGAGCAGCAACGGGTTCTCGCAGGGAACGCCCTTGCGCTCACGCTCCAAAGCAAGGCTGATATGGTCTGCGAGAGCGATGAGGATCTTGTCGTTGATATCGACATTGAGCTCTCGACGAAGCATCTGAACGATGTCCTCGGAAATCACGAGGTTGACGGTGGGGATGGACTCCAAAAGATGTGCCAAGCGGTCAATCGTACGCGAATCCTGAGAAGTGCCCTCCTGCAGCGCATAGGTCTTTTCGACCGATGCTTCATCGATAGCGTCGCCGGCATGACGGCCAAAGCAGAGGCCTCGACCGATGACAATGAGCTCGGAGCCATCGTCCGAAGTGACCATTGCGACGTTATTGTTGAAAACTCGCTTGATAACCACGGTACCCACCAAAAGAATTTACTCGGAAAGCCAGACGACAGGCTCTTTAACAGCAACAGGGCCGGAAGCGTGCTCACGAAGAGTCGAGTTCTCCGAACGCTCGCACACGATAACGAAGACCGTGGGATCGAAGCCGGCGGCGCGGACCGCGTCAAAATCGACCTCAACGAGGGGCTGGCCCGCGTCGACATGGTCACCCTGGGCAACAAGCGCATGGAAGCCCTTGCCCTCAAGTTTAACAGTGTCGATTCCGATATGCAGCATCACCTGAGCAGAGCTGTCGTCGGACATGATGCCCAGTGCATGCTCGGTCGGGAACAGCGCCGCGACGGTACCGGAAACAGGAGCGCACACCGTTCCCTCTTGGGGAACCACGGCAACGCCATCGCCCACGGCACGGCCGCTAAAAGCGGGGTCATTGGTATTTTCTAGATGAACAAGCTCGCCGGAAACAGGAGCGAGGATTTCGAACTCGGAAGTTGCAGTCTTCTGCTCATCCGAACCGCCCATCAGGCGAGAAAAGAAACCCATGGTGGCATGTCCCTTCATAAATATAGCCCAACCAAAATCAAGCGAATGCGTCCATAGAGACACATCCGTTCAAAGACTTTGGTTAGGCCCACGTCCGAGGGACTCGGTAACCTTCCGCATTTCTTTTTACGGGAGCTATTGTAGACAAGCCCAAAGCCAGAATAGTCATTATGACCGGTGAGCGGTATTTTTTCTTCGATAAACGGTATTTAGGCGGCACTTAGGGACGTTCCTTTTCTGCCGGCACCCAGGGACACTCCTTGCTCTGACCCCTTTGCACCAAAAAGGGCCCCGAGCGTAGTTGCTCGGGACCCTTGGTTCACCTCGCTCTAGCGCGCGACGCGTATGTTACTTGCGCTTGCCGCCGCCGTCGCCGGGACGACGGGAGCTGCCGCCGCGCTTGCCGCCACGGCTGTTACCATAGCTGCCACGGTTATCGCGACCGCCGGCGCGGCCTCCACGGGAACCGGCTTGGTTGCCGCCGCGACCACCACGGTAGCCGCCGCGACGCTCTTCGCGGGTATCGTCGTAGTTGCGCCAGTCATCGCGACGATCGCGGCTGGCACGCGGGTCGCGACGATCGCGCGACTCATTCGAACGACCGGCGCCGCTGCGGCCACCGTTGCCACGAGTGCCCTCGCGACGCTCACCACCGCGGCCGCTGTGCTCTTCAAAGCGCTTGCCGCCACGGGACTCCCCGCTGCGGGTACCACGTTCGTCACGCGAACCACGGCCTTCGCCGCCACGGCGCTCATCGCGCCCGCCGCGCTCGCCATCGCGACCGGAACGACGACGGTCGCCCGCACCGCGCTTGCCACCGCGCGAGCCACGGCCCTCATCCTCGCGCTCAACACGGCGACGACCGCCGCGGTCCTCGTCCTCACGACGGCGGCGGTGTGCCTCGCCCTGGAACTGCTTGGCACGACGCTCGGCGCGGTTGCCGCGCGGTCCCTGCTCAACAGCACCGGCCCGCTCCTCGGCAGCTACCTCGCGGGCCACGCTCTCCACAGCCTCGTCCACGCGAGCCTGAACGCCCTCGCGCACGCGGGTCTTGCCGCCGCGCTTGGGACGGCTCGGACGCTCGCCGTCGCTGCGGCGCTCGTCACGACCGCGGTTGGAACGACCGGCCACATCGCCGTAATCGTCGCCGTTGCGCTTGCCGTCGCGACGCGCCTGCTCAAGCTTCTTCTTGCTCTTGGACTTGCCGCGCTTGGTCTTCTTCTTCACCTTAAAGGCCGCAGGGTCGCGCTCGGGGTCAACCGCAGGCGGGTTGGGACCCACATGCAGGTCGCCGGCTTCGTAGATGTCGGCGGTCTTGTCCATGAGCTTCTCGATCTCGTAGAACTCGTCCACGTCCTGCTCGGTCACAAACGTGATGGCCCAGCCCAGCTCGCCGGCACGGCCCGTACGGCCAATACGGTGGATGTAGTCGGTCGGCTCGGCCGGCACGTCAAAGTTCACGACGTAGCGCACGTCGCTAATGTCGATGCCGCGGGCGAGCACGTCGGTTGCCACCAACACGTCGACGGTACCGTCGCGGAAGGCCGAAAGGGCACGCTCGCGCTGGGCCTGGCTGCGGTTGCCGTGAATCGCGGCGGCCTTGATGCCCTTGCGCTCCAGACGACGGCAGCAGCTGTCGGCACGGTGCTTGGTGCGCATAAAGACGATCGTGCGCTCCGGGCCCTCCTTTTTGAGGAACTCGGGCAGCAGGTTGTTCTTGGCCTCGATGGACACCGGGAACACAAACTGATCGACGGTGTCGGCGGTCGACGTGGCCGGTGCGATCTCCACGCGAGCCGGGTCGCTCACCAGGTCGGTGATCTCGCCCACAGCCTCCTCGTCAAGTGTGGCCGAGAACAGCAGCGTCTGGCGCTCGGCCGGCGTCTCGCGCACAATGCGGCGGACGGCGGGCAAAAAGCCCATGTCGAGCATGCGGTCGGCCTCGTCGAGCACCAGCACCTTGACCTCGTCCAGGTGGCAGGCGCCCTGCTCGATCAGATCGACCAGACGGCCCGGCGTGGCGACTAGGATGTCGCAGCCGTACTTGAGGGCAGCGGTCTGCGGCTTGTAGCTCACGCCGCCCACGACGGTCACGGCGACATGACCGGTGACGTCGGCGATCTTGCTCGCGACCTCGTCGATCTGCTGGGCAAGCTCGCGCGTGGGGGTGATGACGAGCATCACGGGGCCGCGGCCGTTGCCCTCGGGCTTTTTAGCGCCGCGACGGCGGTTGCGGCCGCTGCGCTCGCGCACAGGCTTGGGCGGAGCGATGTGCTCCAGATTGTTCATGGTCGGCAGCAAAAAGGCGGCCGTCTTGCCGGTGCCGGTCTGAGCGGCGGCAAGCAGGTCGCGGCCTTCGAGCACCACGGGGATCGAGCCGGCCTGCACGGGCGTCGGCGCCGTGTAGCCCAGGTTCTCGATAGCACGAAGTATCTCGTCCGAAAGTCCCAGCTCGTCAAAGGCGGGCAGGTTCTCGGTAGCGGACTCGACGGTCTCGGCGGCGCTGGCCTCGTCGGCGGCATCGAAGGCAGCCTGGGTCATGGTCTCGCGGGTCTCGTCCAGAATCTCGGCGTCCGTGACGTCGGATACAGAATTACGCATATGTTGTTGTTCCTTATCTGCACGCGTTGTGGGCACGGCATGCGGCCGCGCGAGCGTGCTTGGTAGTGCGCTAATACATACAAAAACAGGTGCGCACGGAGAGGACGTTGCTCAGCACGCTGGCGATCGCTTTGGCAGCCTTTCACGCGCCGTCCAGACGCAGCGGCCCTAAGCGATGGAGCAGATTCGCCGTCGGTTAGTATACCCGCGCTTCGCATGCCCCCACGTAAACCACAGATGACGGGGCGGACGGGGCCGATCTGGGGCGATTGTCTCAATCTGTAACATCCACAGGGCAAATCTTCCTCTACGTGTTACAGATCGAGACAAACGGTCGACACGGTTCACAAACGTCTCAATCTGTAACAGTTACCGAGTAAAATCGGTCCTAATTGTTATAGATCAAGACAGAGGGGGGATTTCCGTCCAGTCCAAACCAAATCTCTCGGTCTTCCTGCGATTTCGAACATGTGGACTATAATGTTGCTTTGGTTACGCTACATGTTGCGCAGCCATTTAATACGTCGCCCACCGGGGGCCATTAATTCCTATCGCCTTATTGGCTAGGAAGCAATCAGAGGAGGTATCCGTGGCAGCAGAGACGCCGTGCTCGGTCCTCTATAACGATATTCGCTCGTTCGGCGGTCTTAAACATCTCGAGATCGCCCGAATGCTCATCAATGGAAACTCTTATCCCGGCAGTACCCTGCTCGAGAAATGCTCTTCCAACCGCTCGTATCTCACCCGTTACATCGTCCATCGCGAGCCTGACCAGTGCGCGCCCGCCATCTACAGCGACTTTACCGTCACCACGCTCAACCTTTCCGCGGCAATCTGCAGCAAGCTCGGCGGCGGTGAGTCCGCCTATCAGGCAATCGCCGAGCACTATCGCGGCCCGGCCGCCAACGAAATGATGTCGGCTCTCGCCAGCTACAAGCTGGACAGCCGCCTATATGCAAATGCCCTCAATCACATCGACAACTTTGACGGCAAAGCCGTGCGCGAGAAGAGTACGCTTTACCTTATGCTCTTTGTGGCAACGGGGGCGCTCGCCGACCCCATCCAAGGCGTGGCCACCGTCGAGCGCTTTTGCGACAGCAAGACAGGCGGGCACTTTGGCACCACCGAAACTACCGTCGGACGTGGCTTTATGAGCAGCCTGGAGCAGCCGCACGCTGTCGCCCCCAACCTCGGTCTGCTCAGAACCCATGCCGACAACTGCGCCGACATGCAAATCCATCCCCTCACACGCGATCCGCGCGGCACGGTAATTGGGTCCTTGCCCAAAACCTCGCCCAGCATCACCGATGTAGGCGCTGATGCATCGCGCGAGCATCTCCGCATTTGGCTCGAAGGTGGACACTGGTACGCTCAGGGCCTTGGGTCGACCAACGGCACAGTGCTCGAATCGGGCGCGGGCGACGTCGATATTGTGATTGAGCCGCCGCGCGACCAACGCGAACCCGGCAAGATCTATCCCCCGGTGGAAATCGAAAACAGCGACAGGCTCCATCTGGGTCTCTACACGACATTCCTTGTCATCGTGGACTAGCTCCGCAAATTGTCCGGCTCGGCACCAGCGTAGAACAGCTGCAAGCCAAGAGGATTCGTGAACTCGTTGGCCGACGCCGTCGTCCGCGCCATCTCAAACGAGGCCGACGCCGAGTCGAACCCTGTGCAGCCCCAACCGGCAAGGCCCAGCACGAGCCCCGCACCGATCATGACAGCCGCCACGAGGTGCACGAGATTCCAAGTGGGATGCATGGAACCCCACTCCCACCGGGGCACCTCGGAGCGAACGAAGGGGGACGCGACGGCGCGAGCGCACCAGACGATTGCCCTGACCAGCAGCTTCGAAGCGGCAACGGCCAGATGGATGCCGAACACCCCCACGCCGGCAACGGCGACGTCACAGCCAAGCCCCATCAGCGCGCCGGCGACGCTCCCCGCTTTGACGCCCGCCACAAGGTACAGGAGGCCGATGGGAGCCCCGAGCAACATCGACGCGGCAATAGCCCATACAGCCACAAGCAGACCGAAGAGGCCTATGAAGCATCCGATGACCGCCATGATCACGCCGAGGGTCAGGGGGATCCACACGGGCGAACCGATCACGGCGGCCACGATGAACGCCACAAACCACGACCTCGGGGTCTTGGGTGACCTGAGCCGCGCCGCCGCCCGCGGGACGGCGGGCATCTCGGAGATGATGCGCGCCGCGGCCTCCGCCGGGGGCTCGAGCGACCCAACGGCCTCCTCCTCGGAGACACCCGCCTCGACGCGATCGTCGACCATCTCCTCGTAGAAGGAGACGGCACGATCAACCTCGTCCTTTGAGAACGCGGCAAGCCCCGCCCTCAGCTCGGAGAGATACTCGTCCTTCGTCATGATTGCTTCCCCGTTCCATCAGTCGTGATTGCCGTCTCGATGTAGTCGTAGACCGCCCGGACCTCTGCGCGCTCCGCCCGGAACCGCTCGAGCGCCTCGCGCCCAGCCTCCGTGGCCAGGTAGTACTTGCGGAGCCTCCCGTTGTGCTCAGACGAGCGAACGGATACCTGACCGGCCCTCTCAAGGCGCTTGAGCACCGGGTAGAGCGTCGACTCCGTGAGCCCCAGCGCCTGGGGCACGTTACGGATGATCTCGTAGCCGTACGACTCGCCCCCGCATACCGAGGCAAGCACGCACGCCTCCACGAAGCCGCGCTTCATCTGCGGGTCCATCGCGTCACCTCATCTCATTCGCTGTAATACCCGTCGCTGTCTTATACAATGCGTTATGTAGTGTGTTGTGTCAACAGGTATATGAGATAGATGAAGGTCATTAGCTGATTGGGACGCGAACTCTCCCGGGGTCGGAAGACGCTGCCCCTACCCCGCTGGGAGCTCGAAGGTGAAGGTCGTGAGGCGGCCGGGGTCGCTCTCGCAGGAGATGGAGCCACCGAGGGCCTCGGCGCGGCGTCGGGCGATGGAGAGGCCGAGGCCGTAGCCCTCCGCGCCCGAGCCGCCCTCGTCGGCGTACTTGACCGCGTTGGCGAGCAGCTCGCCCAGCACGGCCGAGAGGTCGCCCACAGCGCTACGGCAGCCGCTCCTCCGTCTCATCCAACCAGTCGCGCACGACGCCGAGGGCAAGCGGGAGGTTTCCGACCTGGCAGTGCTCCGCCGCGTGCTCGGCATCGGTGAAGACGCGCGTCGTCACGCTGTTGGCGTTCACGAGCTCGCGCGCCACCTGGCCGAGCCGCCGAAGCGGCACGTACTGGTCGCGCTCGCCCGCGAAGAGCAGCACGTCCTGCCGCACGAGCGGGCCCAGGCCCGCGAAGCTCCAGCGCTCGAGCTCGTAGAGCAGCTCGTGCGGGCTGTCCGTCCCCGTGATGGCCAGGGCCTGCTGTAGCTTCCATGCCATGTCGTGGTCACGCGCCGCGAGGCGGCTAACGGCAGCATCGAGTACGCCTGAGGCGCGGCACCACACGAGGGACTCGAGCGCGACGCCCGCGGGCCGGGGCAGGCGGATCTCCAGCGCGTCAAACATCCGATAGAACACGTCCATCGCCACGGCGCGCGTGACGCGCGGCTCGAACGCCGCCGCACGCATCACGAGCAGCCCGCCGAGCGACATCCCCATCGCGGCGCAGCGCTCGATCTCCAGCGCGTCAAGCACTGCCCCCACGGGGCGCTCCCAAGCGAGCGGCATGGCGAGGCCGCGCATGAGCGCCGTCCCCTGGCCGGGCCCGTCGAAGATGACGACGTCGCGCCCGCAGTCGCCCAGCGCGCGCAACCAGCCCGCCATCTCCTCCGCATAGCTGTCGAACCCGCCGAACAGCAGGAGCGGCTCCGCCGAGTGCTCGGCGGCGGTGCGGATTCGTAAGGCGGGCAGGCTCGACCCCGCGTAGGGGACTTCCAGGCGCTCCAGCTCGGGGCCGTCCCACCCGGCGTAGAACTCGCGGCGGAACCCCGCGACGGCCGTGCGCTTCGTCTCGGAGTCAAGCGGCTCGTAGAACGCCGCAGCGCCCCAGTAGCCCGAGGCGACGGCGTGGTCGCCGGCTACCTCGCGCCGGCGGGCAAGCTCCGACCAACAGGGGTACCAGTCCCCGGCGGTGCGGAGCTGGGGGATGACCTCGGCGAGGTCGCCTTTGACCGATGGGTCGAGCTCGGGGTGGGTGAAGCGGTTGAGCTGCAGATCGAACTGCTCATCCCCGGTGTATGCGTGGAACATGATGCCTCCCGGCGGTTTCGGTTTCGGGGAGATTCTCGTGCCGGAGTGCCATGCTGGCCACAAGCAGTATCGTATGGGATGTAGGGTATCGGACAGTTTGTCCGAAATTGGTTGGAATGGGGGCTAGGCGTGGGAGACCTTAGGACGGAGAAGTCGGAGGAGGCCATCCGCGCAGCATTTTTCGAGCTCGTGCGCGAGCGTGGATTCGAGCGCGTGACGGTCGGTGAGCTGTGCCGCCGCGCCCGCGTGGGACGCTCGACGTTCTACGACCACCACGAGGACAAGTATGAGCTGCTCAGCTGCCTGGTCGGGGAGGTCTTGACCCGAGCGCAGGCCATGATGGAGGAACGGTTCGCGGCGACCTCGGACGTAGCGGCGGTGGTCGGTGGGGCGTACGCGTGGTTTGAGAGCGAGCGCGACGAGTTGTCCTGCCTGCTGACCATCCACGTCCCCGAGGCTGACCTCGCGGCGCAGTTCCGCGCCCTGTTGGAGGAGGGCTTCGAGGAGCGGCTTGTGGGCGGTGGGGGCACCGGGAACGGTACGCCCACCGTGCCCGTCGAGCTGCTCGCCAAGCTCTACGCCTCAAGCGCGCTCACCATGCTCGAGTGGGTGCTTGTGCATGGGAGCGAGGATGGTGCAGCAGCGACGTTCGTCGACGAGGCATGGGCGCGGTTGATGCCGCTGCTCGGGTGACAAAGTGATCGGGTCGGTTTGTCACGATCAAGTCGAATTGTCACGGAGCTGCTGGAACCAGACGCCGGAAGAAACCAGCCCACTCGCGCTCAACCCGAGGCTACCGCACCGAGTCCCACTGGTCCGCGGTGACGAGGCGACAGACAGTGTCGTGCGA
Source organism: uncultured Collinsella sp. (assembly GCA_900546825.1). GTDB lineage: Bacteria > Actinomycetota > Coriobacteriia > Coriobacteriales > Coriobacteriaceae > Collinsella. The sequence goes on from UREE01000019.1 coordinate 29,726, forward strand.
CTCGCCCACGAGCGGGTAAGCCACATCCCTCTGTTCGAACGCCGG
>UREE01000020.1 GCA_900546825.1 uncultured Collinsella sp.
CCCGAATCGAGCCCACGCAGACAATCCGCGAGCCAATCGCCCGCCAGCCTACTCCAACCCGGGGCCGCCATACTTCCCCGTTTCCGAATCGTAGCTCAGCACTGCGACCTCGCCGTGCTCCATGACGTTCCCGTCAATGTAGTAATGGCTGGCCCCGTCATGCCAGATACCGCGGTAGCCCGCAATGCCCGAGACTGCCTCGGTGTTGATATGCCCGGCGATAACATCCAGATAAAACTAATGCCCCACGTAATCGGGCGGCATCGTGACAAATGACACGTCAGGCGTGCCGAGCTTCCAGTACTCGCCGGCCTCCTCGTCAACGCCGGCGTGCACAAAGACCTGGCCAAAGGGGCTCTCGTAAAAGTAAGGGAGTTTGCGAACCCACGCGATGACGTCCGCGTGTTCGGCTTTTATACGCTCAACCGTAAAGCCGTAGGCCTCCTCGAACTCCCTGAGCCTCAAAAGGTGCTTAACGTGCTTGAATGCCTCGGCATCCAGGAAGCTCTTGGCCGTTGCCAGATTGCTGTCGGCAAGTATCCATGCCTGCGTAAAATTAGAATCGTTTACCTCATCAATGTACTCGAGGAACATCTCCTCGTGGTTGCCACGCAGCGCCACGACGCGATCGCCGTAACGTTTTTGCAAGTCCATAACGAGTTTGAAGACGCCGAGCGAATCGGGACCTCGGTCGCAGCAATCACCCAACAGGACCAGCTTGGAGTCCGCGGCCTCGAGGTCGATGGTGGAAAGCGACGCTTTAAAGGCGTCCAAGCATCCGTGAATGTCACTCATGGCGTAGATATGCACTTATGACCCCCTGTTTGCGTCGAAGCCTCGCCTGTTTGCACCCGTGCGCCGCTGCGGAGCCTCTGATTTCGCGGGCGCTAGGTAACTTTGGCCCGTCGCGCCCTCAACGTCGATAATAAGTATATCTCGCCGTGCGGACACAAATTTACCCCTGGGCTCGAGCCGCTCGGCCTGCGCTTGCCTCAAAGGCTGCCTGTGCCCACGCACACCCAAAAACTCATCCAACATTAATCTTGGCTCAAGAATCGCTTAATCTATAACCTGCACTATAGAGTTCGACCAAGGGCGGGGCGGCGCCACGCAGGCCGCCGAACGCAACGCTCGCGCCCGGGCAAATCGCCTGGCGTCGCGCCCATCGAACGAAAGGACAGGTCATGGACGACCTCGAAAAAGTTGAAACCATCCGCACCAAGTGCAACGTGAGCTACACCGATGCCAAGGCCGCGCTCGACGCCGCCGACGGCAACGTTCTGGACGCCATCATTTGGCTTGAGTCGCAGGGCAAGACCCAGACCACATCGGCGCATGCCGCCACCGAGTCCGCACCAGTCGATGAGCCCTCTGCCGAGATGGTCGCCGCGCAGGCCGCCTACGAAAAGTCGAGCGAAAAGACCGACTTCTCCAAGAAGATGGACAGCGTGTGGGAGTACCTCAAAAAGCTCTTCCGCCTGAGTCTGGACACCAAGTTTATCGCCACGCGCCGCGATGCGATCATCCTCAACATTCCCATCCTGATCCCCATCGTCGCGCTGTTTGCCTGGGGCGCCACGATATGGCTGATGCTGATTGGCCTGTTCTTTGGCATGCGCTACCGCATCGACAGCGACGGTGATGTACCCGGCAGCATCAATAACCTGATGGATCACGCCGCCGACGCCGCAGACGACATCAAGCAAAATCTCAACGACGACAAGTAATCGCAGACGGGGGCACGTATGGCACGAATCCTGATTGTAGAGGACGAGGAGAAAATCGCCCGCTTTGTGACGCTCGAGCTGGAGCACGAGGGTTACCAGGTAGAGCACGCCGCCGACGGCCGCACCGCCGTGGACCTGGCGCTGGAGCGCGACTACGATCTGATTCTGCTCGACGTACTGTTGCCGCAGCTCAACGGTATGGAAGTGCTGCGGCGCATCCGCAAGCACAAGGATGTGCCGGTGATTATGGTCACCGCGCGCGATGCCGTGATGGACAAGGTGGCTGGGCTCGATGCCGGCGCCGACGATTACCTGACCAAGCCGTTTGCGATTGAGGAGCTGTTCGCACGGATCCGCGTGGCGTTGAAGCGCTCGGAGGCCATGCGGGCGGCTTCGGGCGTAGCTGGCGTCGGCGCCGGAGCGGGCATGGCGGGCGTCGCGGGCGAGAAGGCCACCGCGATGCCCCCGGCCAGTGACATGGCCCAGACCCCTGCCTCGCCCTCCCCTGCCACACTCACCGTGGGATCGGTTGCGCTCGACCCCGACCGCCGCGAAGTCACGGTCGGCGGCTCGCCCATCGCGCTCACGGCCCGCGAGTTCGACGTCCTCGCCCTGCTTATGGCGCACGCCGGCACCGTGCTCACGCGCGAGCGCATCGCGCATGAGGCGCTAGGCTACGACTACGTGGGCGATACCAACAACGTCGATGTGCACATCGCACATTTGCGCGCCAAGATCGAAGACGCTGGCGGCGCCCGCATCATCCAGACCGTGCGCGGGGTGGGCTATGTCTGCCGCGCATAACGCCGAGGCCAAGCGCGTCACCTCCATCGCCCGCGCCATCAACTGGAGCTATATGTGGCGCCGCTTGGTGAGCTACGTCTGGCTGGATCTGTTACTGCTGCTTGTTGCGGCGGCGATCCTCGTCTATGGCTACAACCAGACGCTGCCCGATGGCGCGTTTACCGCGGGATGGATCCCCAGCGCCAGCGTTCACGGCATGTCACTGACGCCCGCGCGCGGCTGGGACCTGACAACGCTCACCTATACCGTCGAGTTTGCGCGCACCACCAAGACCTTCCCCCTCGCGCAGGACCTCGTCGCGCTATGGCCTCTCTACCTTGTCGTTGTGGGTTGGCAGGTCATCAGCGTGCTCAACATGCTCGGCGGCGCCCGCCGCGTGCGCCGCACTATGGCGCCGCTCAACGACCTGGCCTTGCGTGTGGACGAGCTCGGCCGCATGCAGCTCGCCGGCGGCAAGATGGAAACGCTGGAGCAGGCCATCGAGCGCGCAAGCGTCGACTCGCCGAGCGTCACCACCGGCGACGCCGACCTGGCGAGCATCGAGGTCGCACTCAACCGCCTGCTGCGCCAGATGCAAGAGGCAAAGCTGCAGCAGATGCGCTTTGTCAACGATGCGAGTCACGAGCTGCGCACGCCCATCGCGGTGATTCAGGGTTACGTGAACATGCTCGACCGCTGGGGCAAAGACGACCCGGACGTGCTGGCAGAATCCATCACCTCGCTCAAAGCCGAAAGCGAGCATATGCAGGAGCTCGTGGAGCAGCTGCTGTTTTTGGCACGCGGCGATGCCGGGCGCACGGTCCTGCGGCGTGCGAATACCAACCTGGCCGCACTGGTCGGCGAGGTATGCGAGGAATCGCAGATGATCGATGCCGCGCACACATATCGACTGGCGTACGATGCCGCACTTACCAGCGACCCGCGCTGCGACGCGCCCGTTGACGTGGCGCTCGTGAAGCAGGCTCTGCGCGTGATCGTGCAGAACGCCGCCAAGTATTCGGACGCGGGCACATCCATCTCGTTTGGCGTGACGCCGGATGCGGGCGCGGGCACGATCGACATAAGTGTTGAGGACGAGGGTATCGGCATGAACCAGGAATCCGCAGCTCACGCGTTTGAACGGTTCTATCGCGCCGACAACGCACGCGATGCCGGCGCGCAGGGCTCGGGTCTGGGGCTCGCCATTGCCAAGTGGATCGTCGACAGCCATGGCGGTGTCATCGGCGTGACCTCAGTCGAGGGCGTCGGCAGCCGCTTTACGATTCGCCTGCCGCGGTAGGGGCGTCTCTCACGAATCGAAGGTGAATGCTTTTCCGCGAAGTGAACGACCTATTTTGGACCCCCGAAGCATCCACACTTTTTGACGCCAAAACCGCAGGAAAAACCTTACGAAACCGCAGGAAACGGTGCCTCCAAAGTGTCGATGCTCCAGGGGTCCGATTTCACTCGTTCACTTCGCGGAAAAGCATTCACCTTCGTTTTACGGCAGCCCGTCAGTCACCCTCTCGGCATTAAAAATGGGGTAAGGCCACGTGGCCTTACCCCATTTTTCGTTAGCTATAGCAGCCTGTGCGCTACTCGCGGCACAGGTGCACGGCGAAGCCGGCGAACTCGCGCTTAAAGTACACGAGCTTGGTGCCGCCGTCGGGCAGCAGCACGCGCGACTCCTCGTTGACCTCGAGCCCGCGCTCGGCAAACCACTTCTCGGCCGCATCGATGTCGTTGACGGCAAAGCCGATGTGGCCCTTGGTGCCACGACCGTTCTGCTTCATGACCTCGATCAGCGAATCGTTAAAGTACGAAACCGGGGTCTCGATAACGGGCAGGCCCATCATCGTCGAGAACAGCTCCGCGATCTCCAGGGCATCTGCCGGGTCGGTGGCGTTAATGCCCACATGGGCAACGCGCATGCCAAAGAGCTCGACCGGATTGGCGTTCTGCTCACTCATACAGTCAGCGCCTACTGAGCCATGACGTCGAGGACGGCCTTCTCGGCAGCGACGCGGTTCATGCCGGTCATGAAGGGCACGCCGCTCACGTACGGGCAGGTGAGGCCCTCAGGGGCAACGGTGGTGGCGATCAGCAGATCGGCGCCCTCGTCGCAGTAGTCCTTGGCCTCGGAGATGGCGCACTGCACGATCTCGTACTTGTCGGCGTAACCGTTGGCGTCGAGCAAGGTGGCGACCTTCTGGGCAACAAGCGTGGAAGTGGCAGCGCCAGCACCGCAAGCCAAAACGATCTTCTTCATAGGTAGTGTCTCCCTTCATGGTTTACTTTAGGTAAGTGTACCGCAGCGAGCGATGGCACTCAGCCTCGATGAGCTTTTATGCCAGTTTGCTTGCGCGCTGCGTATAATACATCTAGTACGTGTTGCCATACCGCTCGCTTTACGAGCGACTAAGGATCCTAATATGCCCGATTCCCGCACACTCTGGACCGCCGTCGTTATCATCTGCATCGCCGTGTCGGTGTTCTTTAGCGTCAAAAAACGCACCACGTTCAAACGCCTGCAGCAGCTTATGGCCGCCAAGCAGTGGGACGAGTTTGATCGTTTGCTCGACGCCAAACTCACCAGCATGCTGTACCCGCGCTACAACCGTGACTACCTGCGCCTGAACTCCTATCTGCTGCGCGAGGACCACGAGCGCGTCGACGAGATGTTCGACCTGCTGCTGGGGCTCAACCTGCCCAAGATGCAGCGCGTCGATCTGGTGATCAAGGCCTTTAACTACTACGTTGGGCAGGAGGATCGCAAAAAGTCCAAGGAGCTTCTGCACGAGATCAAGGGCTTTGAGGGCGGTCAGGCCGAGGCGGTCGCACACGAATGCCAGCTGATGTACGACACGATGATCCTCAAGCGCCACAACGACATTCCCGAACTGGAACGCATGCTCGAGGATGTCGGCGACGACCCGGTCAAGCGCTGCCGCTTGGAGTACCTGCTGGCCCTGCAGTACCAAAACAAGGGCGACGAGGCAAAGTATACCGAGTACTTGGAAAAGTCGGGTCAGCACTCGATGGCCGTCAACGCGTAACGGACGGCTTGTGCTAGACTTCTAGTCTCACGGGGGCGTGGCGGAATTGGCATACGCAGGAGACTTAAAATCTCTCGCCGCAAGGATTGTGGGTTCGAGTCCCACCGCCCCTACCATATGAAGCGTTCGAGCCCGTGTCCCCAAGGGATGCGGGCTCGTTTCTTTTTCACGCCGGCGGGACTCTAAGTTGCGGTGGAATAGTTAGAGGGTGCTGAGGCTGGGGGTCCAGGCGATGGTGGGGGTTTTGCCGTCGAGGGTCTCGTTGATGGTGGTGGCCATGCCAGCGAGGAGGCTGTTCTCGCTTACGGTGAGCATGTCGTAGCCGCCGGCTCGCATGAGCTCGCGAATTACCACGGCACCTGCCAAGATCACGCCTGCGCGCTTAGGTTGCACGCCCGGCAGAGCGGCAATGCCCGCAACATCCAGCGCGGACATGCGCTCGATAGCGGCCGAAACCTGCTCCATCGAAAGCTCGCGCAGGTGCACAAAGCTCGAATCATACGGCTCCAGCTCGTGAACGAGTGCCACGAGCGTGGTGACGGTGCCGCCCACCGCAACGAGGCGTTCGGCGCGCTCAAAGTCGCTGGGCAGGCCTTCAAAATAGGCGGCAAACTGCTCGCCTGCCCACGCGGCAGCGGCAGCAAGCTCGCCATCCGCGGGCGGCAACGCGGAGAAAAAGCGCTCCGTCACGCGGCGACAACCGATGTCCAGCGAGCGCGTTCCCTCCAGCGCAAAGACGCCGCGCTCCGGCGCGTACACGCCAGTCGCGAGCTCCGTGGATCCGCCGCCCGAATCGGCAACAATGATGCGCTCGCCGGCAAAGTCGTGCGCCACGCCGAAAAACGTCAGGCGCGCCTCGACCTCGCCCGGAATCACCTGTGGCTCAAGCCCCAGATCGCGCAGGCCGTCCAACAGCAGCGCGGCATTGGACGCATCGCGCGCGGCACTCGTACACGTGGTGCAGACGCACACGGCCCCAAAGGCACGGGCCTCGTCCACAAACATGTGACACGCAGCGAGCACACGCTCGACAGCCGCCTTGCAAAAGCGCCCCGTCGTGTCCACGCCCTCGCCCAGGTCGGTAATCTCGGTATGCTTGGACGATTCCACAATCGCTCCGCCCTCGACCTGGGCCAACACCAGTCGCGACGACACCGTTCCCAGGTCGATCGCGGCTACCTTATAGCGTTTGCAATTTGTCATTGCGGGCTCCCCTCCGGGCGCTATTTGCCGTTGGACACGACCGTCTGACCCTCGACGCCGTTAAACCCAAACAGCATGTCGAGCGCCTGGATGTACCACGGCGCGTCCTTGCCGACTTCTTCGATTTCCTTGGCCACTTCGCTGGCCTTCTTGGCGTTTGAGGACTTTTTGCTCGACGACGAGTCCGAATCGTCGTCCAAACCTAGCACGTCAATCTTCTTCTCGCCGGGCATCACCAGGCCCAGGTCCTCGGACGCCGCGTCCTTGATACCCTCCTCCGAGAGCAGCTTGTCGACGCTTTTTTGCAGCTCATCATTGTATTGCTGGCGAATCTCGACCTGCTTGGCCAAGATATCGCTCGAACGCTTTGCCACGTACAGATCGCGCACGGGGAAATACAGGCTCACGAGCACCAGCGCCACCACGATACCGATAAACAGCGGACGCAGAGGGCCATGCGTAAAGTCATAGATCGCCTTGACAACCGCGTTGTCGTTGGCGTAATGCATAAAGTCCGAGCCCGAAAGACGGTTGGAGGGCCTACTCGATTTGTCGTGTGCTTGAGTCGAGGGACGCGACGCATGCGACGAACGTGCCGGGCGCACCGGTCCATCTGCCAAGGTATTTGATTGAGCATTGGGGCGCGAGGTACTTGCCGGGCGCTGCGTGGAGCGGTCGGCGCCGGCATAAGCGGACCCACCGAGCTGCACCGTGCGCGCACGGCGAGGCGACGGCTCGCGCGAACCGGCGGAATAGTACCTGTTGTCGTAAATCTGATCCATGTGCGCCTTGTGCGGTTGAGGTTTGTTTGCGCTAAGTCCTTTAGTTATAGCACGAGCGCCTGCACCGCCTTCGCCAGCCTTTGCTCGACATAAAAAAGGCGCTGAGCCGTATGGCCCAGCGCCCATGGCGCTTTGCAGCATCCAGTCAAGGCGGGACGGAACCGAGTCAGCCTCCCCCTCGCCAAATTCGCCCGTTTAGCGAATGTTGTAAAACGCGGCCTTGCCGGCATAGCGCGCGCTGCCCTCGAGCTCGTCCTCGATGCGGATGAGCTGGTTGTACTTGGCGATACGGTCGCTGCGGCACGGGGCGCCCGACTTGATCTGGCCGGCGTTGACGCCCACGACCAGGTCGGCAATCGTGGAGTCCTCAGTCTCGCCGGAGCGGTGGCTCACGATGCAAGCATAGCCGGCCTCCTTGGCGGTCTCGATGGCCTCGAGCGACTCGGTGAGTGTGCCGATCTGGTTGACCTTGACCAGGATCGCGTTGGCGGCACCCAGCTCGATGCCCTTCTTAAGGCGCTCGGTGTTGGTGACGAACAGGTCGTCGCCCACCAGCTGCACCTTGTTGCCAATGCGACGGGTGAGCTCAACCCAGCCGTCCCAGTCCTCCTCGGCCATGCCGTCCTCGATGGAGATGATGGGATAGGTGTCGACGAGCTTTTCCCAGTAATCAACCATCTGGGCGCTCGTGTACTCCACGCCCTCGCCCTTGAGCTCGTACATGCCGGTCTCGGCGTTGTAGAACTCGGTCGAGGCCGGGTCCATGGCGTACATGAAGTCGACGCCGGGCTTAAAGCCGGCCTTCTCCACGGCCTTGGTGATGTACTCGAACGGCTCGGCATTGGTCTTGAGGTTGGGCGCAAAGCCGCCCTCGTCGCCCACGCCGCCGCCCAGGCCGGCCTCGTGCAGCACGCCCTTGAGGGTGTGGTAGACCTCGGCGCACCAACGCAGGCCCTCGGCAAAGCTCGGGGCGCCCACCGGCATGATCATGAACTCCTGGAAGTCAACGTTATTGTCGGCATGGACGCCACCGTTGAGGATATTCATCATAGGCGTGGGCAGCAGGTGGGCGTTGACGCCGCCCAGGTACTGGTACAGCGACAGGCCCGCCGACTCGGCAGCGGCGCGGGCGACGGCCAGCGACACGCCCAGGATGGCGTTGGCACCGAGCTTGGTCTTGTTGGGGGTACCGTCCGCGGCAATCAGCGCGGCATCGACGGCGCGCTGGTCGAAGGCGTCGAGGCCCACGACGGCGTTAGCGCACTCGTTATTGACGTGCTCGACGGCCTGCGAAACGCCCTTGCCCAGATAGCGGCCCTTGTCGCCGTCGCGCAGCTCACATGCCTCAAAGGCGCCGGTCGAAGCACCCGAAGGCACCATTGCGCGGCCAAAGCTGCCGTCCTCGAGCACGACCTCGACCTCGACGGTGGGATTGCCGCGGCTGTCGAGCACCTCGCGACCGTAGACGTCCAAAATATCGCTCATGTTGTCTCCCTCTCACTTGGAAACGGGTTGAATGCTTGGCGACACGGCTTGCACGCTACAGCGGCGCGCAGGTTCATAAGTTAGCCTTATCGCACTTTTTGCATTATGCCCTAAGTTAGCCAAGGGATACAATCTTTTTAAAAATAATAGGGGCGATGGGACAAGTCCGTCCCGTCGCCCCCGCAGTCTTACTCCTCTGCCTTTGCGGCATCCCAGAGGTCATTGAGGCCGTGGGTCGAAAGCTCGGCCAGATCCACGTGGGCGTCGGCCGCCATCTGCTCCATCGCGGCCCAGCGGCGGCGGAACTTTGCCGTACTGGCACGCAGGGCGCTCTCGGCGTCAATTCCCTCCTTGCGCGCAACGTTGACCAGGGCAAAGAGCAGGTCGCCAAACTCCATCTCGCGCTCGGGAGAACCGGGAGCCTCGGCCTCAAACTCGGCACGCTCCTCGGCAACCTCGTCCCACACGTCCTGGACCGTCTCCCACTCAAAGCCCACGACAGCCGCCTTGCGCGACACCTTCTGAGCCTGCATCAGCGCCGGCAGGTGCGTGGGCACACCGTCGAGCAGACCCTCGGGTGCGGCCCCGACTGCCGCCACGGCCTGGTCTTTGGCGGCCTTCTCGGCAAGCTTGACCTCGTCCCAAATCTTGAGCACCTCGTCGGAGTTGTCGGCATCCGCATCGCCAAACACGTGCGGGTGACGACGGATGAGCTTGGCGTCGATATCGCGCGCCACATCGGCCAGCGAAAACTCGCCGGCATCCGCCGCAATCTGCGCATGCAGTACGACCTGCATGAGCACGTCGCCCAACTCCTCGCGCAGGTGTGCCGCGTCGTCGGCCTCGATGCAGTCGAGCGCCTCGTAGGCTTCCTCGATCATGTTCTTGCCAATGCTGCGGTGCGTCTGCTCGCGGTCCCACGGGCAGCCGTCGGGCTGACGCAGGCGCCAGATGGTCTGCACCAGATGCTGCAGCTCGGCCGACGCGTCTACCAGCGTGGACAGGTCGCGCGAGCCCTCGGCATTTTGCTGAGCCAGCTGCTCTGCCATGGTTATTCCTCCTCCAGGATCACGTGACGGAACGCGCCGTCCTCGTAGATGCCATAGCTGTGCGTACCGTCCTTGGGAATGCTCACGCTGCCGGGGTTGAAGAGCCACAGGCCCGGGTGCGCCTCGCTTGCCTCGTTAACCTTGATGTGCGTGTGGCCGTAGACGAGCGCGGAGCCCTCGGGCAGCGCGGGCGCGTGATCAACGCTGTTATGCATGCCAGCGCCAAAGACGTGGCCATGCGTCAGGAACAGCTCGCGGCCGGTCTCGTCGAACAGCGTGGCGTAGTCGGCCATGACGGGGAAGTCGAGGACCATCTGGTCGACCTCGGCGTCGCAGTTGCCGCGCACCGCGATGATGCGGTCGGCCAGGGCGTTGAGCAGCGGAATCACACGCTTGGGGGCATAGTCGCGCGGCAGGTCGTTGCGCGGGCCGTGGTAGAGCAGGTCGCCCAGCAGAACGATGCGGTCGGGCTGCTCGGATTCGATAGCGGCGACCAGGCGCTCGGTCCAGTATGCCGAGCCGTGGATGTCGGAGGCGATGAGGTATTTCATGGGTGGTCCTTTCGGTGGGGTTAATTGGATTGGCGCGGCACGTCACTCGCCCGCATCACTCAAATCGCAGCGCCGCGCTCTGAGCCGCCTGCATCACGCGCTGGAGCGGCGCGTTGTGCTCGCGGGCAAGACGGGCACAATCCTCGTACTCGGGTGCCGCGCGCTCGCTGCCGTCGGGCAGGGTGGCTACTTTGACGGCCACCTCGCCCCAAGGCGTCGCTACCTGCTCAAAACGACGCGGCAGGCAGACGCGTTCCATCACCTGGCGACGAACGGCGTTGGTCGTGGTCTCCAAAAAGATAATCGTCTGTAGGCGCTCGATATCCTCGTGCGAGCAGATCACCTGCAGCTGCCAGCCGGGGCGACCTTTTTTGCAGTAGAGAGGCAGCCAGTGCACCTCGCGCGCACCTGCCTCGCGCAGGCGGTCGGCGGCATAGGCGAGTACCTCGGGCGATGCATCGTCGATGTCGCACTCCAGCTTGACGATGGTTTCGGGCGCATCGGTCTCGCGGGACAGCGGAGATGTACTTCCACGTTGCATACGGTCCGGATCCTTTCCGCACGGGCTCGTTTTGTTCACCCAAACGCTAGCACATCGGACGTGGCACAGGCGTGACTTTCGTCCGTCGCCGCCCTCGCCCCTATCCAAACATGTACATCAGCCTCCAAACATGTCATTTTTTGCAGCTTTCGGAGGCTGACGTACACGTTTTGGAGCGGGGCCGCACACGATCAGAATTGCGCCTGCACTCCGTCCGCCATAAAGTTCGCTGCACTCAACAATTTTGGACTTTCTACGCAGTTCATCGGCTAAAAAATTACCCTCGGCATACTTACCTGCTGCACGATGTTACTCTAGTTGCATTTGGCTAACTAATCGGCTGCCGAGGACCCCGCCCGACACCGTTACGGCATCGGAGGTTTCATGTTCGAGAAGCGGCTCTTCTCCCTGGTTCCGCAGGCAACGCCCTACATTGTGGCGAGCGTCCTGTTTAAATGGATCGCGCTCATGGCAAACATCACGGTGATGTGGGTGCTTGCGCGCATCTTGGGCGGCATCGTCACGGACGGTCTTTCCGCCGCGCTCGCCGTCGATGCCCTCGCACAGGCGGCCTTGCCGCTCGCCGGCGCCATCATCGTGCGCGCCGCCGCCATCTATCTGGCGCAGCGTTCCGGTGACAAGGCCGCCTTCAAAGCCGTCCGCCGCGTGCGTTCGCTCGTCTATGACAAGCTCACCGCGCTCGGCCCGTCCTATACCGAAACCGTCCCCACCGCCGAGGCCGTGCAAACCAGCGTGGAGGGCGCCACGCAACTCCAGGTATACTTTGGCGGCTATCTGCCGCAGCTCTTTTTTGCCGGCCTGGCACCCATCACGCTGTTCGTGCTGCTCGTAGGCCAAGCGGGACTTCCCGCCGCGCTGCTGCTCGTATGCGTCCCGGTCATCCCCATCTCCATCATGATGGTCATGCGCAACGCAAAAAAGATCGGTTCCGAGTATTGGGGCAGCTACGTCGATCTGGGCGGCATGTTCCTGGAGGCCGTTCAGGGTCTTACCACCCTTAAGGTGTATCAGGCCGACCGCGACTGGCACAAGCGCATCAACGCCGAGTCCGAGCGTTTCCGCACAGCGACCATGCGCCTGCTGGTGATGCAGCTGCGCTCCATTTGCGTTATGGACCTGGTCGTCTATATGGGCGCCGCGCTCGGCATTATCGTAGCCACGCTGCAGCTCGCCACGGGCAAAATTGGCTTTGAGGCGGCCTTTCTAGTCGTCTTTCTGTCGCAGGAGTTCTTTTTGCCCATGCGCCGCCTGGGATCGCTGTTCCACACGGCCATGAACGGCATGGCCGCCTCGCGCCGCATGTTTGGCATTTTGGATACGCCCGAGCCCGAGCGCGGCGATGTTGAGCTTGACGGTCGCGGCGATATCGAGCTCGCGGGCGTGAGCTATGCATACGGCGACCGCACGGTGCTGGACAGCGCCAGCGCGACCATTGCGCACGGCTCGCTCGTGGCACTCGTGGGCGAAAGCGGCGGCGGCAAGTCCACGCTCGCGGGGATTATCGCGGGCCGCAAGGGTGCCTACCGTGGCAGCGTTCGCATTGGCGGCGTCGAGCTGCGCGATGCCACGGCCGCCTCACTCATGCGTGCCGTCACCCTGGTGCCCACCAACGGCTACCTGTTTGCCGGCACCCTGCGCGACAACCTGCTGCTCGCCCAGCCCAACGCCACCGACGCCGAGCTTTTGCGCGCGCTCGGCCGCACGCGCGTGGCGGCCTTTGTGCAGGCCAACGGCGGGCTCGACATGGTGATTAACGAGGGCGGCACCAACCTTTCGGGTGGCCAGCGCCAGCGCGTGTGCATGGCACGCGCCCTGCTGCACGACTCGCCGATCTATGTGTTTGACGAGGCTACGAGCAATGTGGACGCTGCGAGCGAAGCCGCGATCGGCGAGGTCATCGCATCGCTTGCCGGCGAGCACACTGTAATTGTGGTGGCACACCGCCTGTCGACGATCGTGGACGCCGACCAGATTCTGGTGCTGGAACGCGGTCGCATTGCCGAGCGCGGGACTCACGGCGAGCTCTTGGCAACCGCGGGCGCCTATGCGCGCATGTGGAACAGCCAGGAGCAGCTCTCGGCATATGCGTATGCGGAGGGTGATGCCGAGGATGCCGGCGCGGTTGAGGCTGTTGACGGCAGCACCGCCCGTACCGATGGCCTCAACGGTGCCGGCTCGTCTTCCGCTGCCGCGGTGCCTGACTCCGGCCGCGCCCGTCGCTCGGCGCCGTCCATCATGTGGCGCATGATGGGGCTCGTCCGACCGCTTGCCGGCTGGCTTGTGCTAGCCGTCGCGCTGGGCAGCATTGGCATGCTCACCGCCGCGTTCGTGCCGGCCTTTGGCGCCCTTGGCCTTATGGCCGCGCTGGGCCGCAACGCCTTGGGGCTTGGTCTTATCGTCACATGCGCGGCCTGTGCCGCCTGCGGCATCGCGCGCGGGCCGCTCCACTACGGCGAGCAGCTCTGCAACCATTACATCGCATTCCGTCTGCTCGCACACATTCGCGACCTGGTGTTTGGCGCCCTGCGCCAGCTCGCCCCCGCCAAGCTCGAGGGCCGCGGCAAGGGCGAGCTCGTGAGCCTGGTCACCTCGGATATCGAGCTGCTCGAGGTCTTCTACGCGCACACCATCTCGCCCATTGCCATAGCTCTGGTCTGCACCGTTGTGTTTGAGGGCTTTTTGCTGGCTGTGAGCCCCGAGCTCGCGGGCATCGCGCTCGTGGCCTACGCGGTCCTGGGCGTGCTGCTGCCCCTGACCTCGGCCAAGGCATGCGGCACCACCGGCCGCCAGAGCCGCGAGGGCGCCGGTAAGCTGGGCGCCTTTGTACTCGACAGTCTGCGCGGCGCGGGCGAGACCATCCAGTTTGCCGGTGGCACCGATCGCAGCCGTGCCCTGGGCAAGCTGACCGAGCAAGTCGGCGCCGTGGACGCGCGCCTCAAGCGCCGCCAGGCGGTCAGCGAGGCCGTAGCCGATGCGCTTATTCTTGTGGCTAATCTGGTGATGCTCGGGCGTGCGCTGCAGCTGGTGGCTGCGGGAACGATTGACTTTGCCGCAGCGTTTGTCGCCGTCTTTACCTTTGTGTCGTCGTTTGGCTCGGTGATGGCCGTGAGCCGCCTGGGCGCCTCACTGCAGGAGACGCTCGCCTCGGGCGCACGCGTGCTCGATTTGCTCGACGAGCAGCCCCAGTGCGCCGAGGTCGCCGATGGACAGAACGTTGAGTTTGCCGGCGCCGCAGCCGAGCATGTGAGCTTTAGCTATGTGGGCGGCGTGGACGCGGGCGGTGCGGGCGCCACAGAGCAGGTCGCGAACGACACCGCTGCGAGTCTCATCCTCGACGACGTGACCTGCACCTTTGCGCCCGGTACCATGACCTGCATCATGGGGCGCTCGGGTTCGGGCAAGTCGACGCTGCTTAAGCTGCTCATGCGCTTTTGGGACCCCGCAGCCGGCACCATCACGGTGAGCGGCGTCGATGCCCGCCACATCAACACGGCGAGCCTGCGCAGCCACGAGGCCTATATGACCCAGGACACGCATCTGTTCTGCGGCACCGTACGCGAGAACCTGCTGGTCGCGCACGCCAACGCCACCGATGCCGAGCTGCTCGACGCTTGCCGCTCCGCCTCACTCACCACGCTCATCGACCGTCTGCCGCAGGGACTCGACACGCCCGTTGCCGAGCTGGGCGACTCGCTTTCGGGCGGCGAGCGCCAGCGCATCGGCCTTGCGCGCATCTTCCTCAACGACGCACCCTTCATCTTGCTCGACGAACCCACCAGCGCGCTCGATGCTCTCAACGAGGCGTCCGTGATGCAGGCAATCGACGAGCTCAAGCGCCGCGGCAAGACCATTGTGCTCGTGAGCCACCGTGCCAGCACCTGCGCGTTTGCCGATTTCTCGCTTTCGGTCGAGCACGGGAGGCTGAGCTAATGGCGCGCCCAGTCGACACACCGGAGCTAGCACGCAAACGTGAGCGTGAGGCCCAAATGGTGTCGCAGATGATTGCGCTGTGGTGTCGTGGGCATCATGGCGGCGGGCATGTGGTCGAACAGGCTGGCGGCGATGAGTCCGTGCGCGTGAAACTCGGCCTTCGAACCATTACGCTCTGCCCCGAATGCGCCGAGCTGCAGAAATACGCCATCGCGCGCATTGAGCACTGCCCGCACATGGGCACCAAGACATTTTGCTCGGCATGTCCTTCGCATTGTTACCGGCCTGCCATGCGCGAGAAGATCCGCGAGGTTATGCGTTGGTCGGGACCGCGTATGATCCGCTATCGCCCCATCACCGCCGTGAGACACGCGATGGTAACAGTGCAGGCCAAACGCGCGGCGGCACGAAGCAAGTAGTCGCCGGCGCCGGCACGCGCCGCCCCGCCTTTCCACTCGATTTCGGCACCCGGCGTGCGCGGCGTGTTGAGAGCTGCACCATTACAATGGAGCGGATTCACCAAATGCAAAGGAGTCGCCATGCCCGCCTGCCCGCTGGTCGATTGCCATACTCATACCTCGTTCTCGGACGGGCACGCCTCGTTCGAGGACAACGTCCGTGCCGCTGCTGCCGCCGGCTGCCGCGTCATGGTCTCGACCGACCACCTTACCCTGCCCGCCAGTATGGATGCTAACTGCGAGGTGCAGGTCGTCGAGGGCGACTTGCCGGCACATCGTTTGGCCTTTGAGGACGCCCGCAAACTCGCCGCGCAGATTGCGCCGGAGCTCACCTTTATCTACGGTTTTGAATGCGATTGGTACGAGGGCTGCGAGCCCTTGGTAGAGCACTGGTCCCAGGGCGCCGTCGTACGTCTGGGCAGCGTGCACTGGATTGGCAACCCGGGCGATATTGCGGCAGGCGCCGCGGGCACGGCAGGGACAGAGGACGTCGCGCGCCCCGATACACCCGATTCCCTTTGCGGTTGGATCGACGACGATACCAACTTGCATGTTTGGGAAAACTTAGGCGTGCGCGGCGTGTGGGAGTGCTACGTCGACGACTGGTGCCGTGCTTGCGAAAGCTCACTCAACTTTGACGCGATGGCCCATCCCGACCTGGTCATGCGCTTTTCGAAGGACGGCTTTGCACCCGACTTTGACCCCGCGCCGTTTTGGGAGCAGATGGCCGAATGCGCCCACGATACGGGTCGCCGCGTTGAGGTCTCGACCGCCGCACCGCGCAAGGGGCTCGACGATTACTACCCCGCGACCGGGCTGTTGCGCCGCTTCGCCCATGCCGAGGTGCCCATCACCTTTGGCTCGGACGCGCACCGCGCCTGCGACATCTGCTGGAACATCCGCGAGGCCCAGGCCCACGCCTACGACTGCGGCTACCGGGCCTTCGATATCCCCCACCCCACCGGCGAATGGGAATCCACGCCCCTCGCCTAACTAGTCGTTTAAGAACGTCCCCAATGACTAGTGGCGGCGGGCGTTGAGTTCGCCGGCCAGTTCGTCGAGGGTGATGCCGTAGCGCTCGAGCGTCACGAGCAGGTGGTAGATCAGGTCGCCGGCCTCGTAGCGGATGTGATCGTGGTCGTTATCCTTGCAGGCCATGATCACCTCGCTCGCCTCCTCGGCAAGCTTCTTGAGAAGCTCGTCCTCGACGTCGGTCAGCAGACGCGCGGTATAGCTCTCCTGCGGCGATGCGTCGCGACGACTGTGAATCACCTCGGCCAGTCCCGTCAGCGTCTCACCGATGTTTCCCGGCTGCACGTTAGCTGTTCTGACTCCCATGGTTATTTCCTCTCGTTACTGCAGCGTAAAGTAGGTACCGGCCTCATCGAACCGAGGCTTTGCGCCCTTTTTCTCAAAGAACTCGACGATGACGGCATGGGCCTCATCGAGCCTTTCCTTCTCGGCCTCGAGCCAAAGCGACTGCGCCCCGCAGGCATCAGTCAGGTGCACGCGGCATGGCACGCCCGCGCGGAGGAGCTCGGTGTTGCATTCGGCGACCTCGAACGGCGTCACGACTTTCATCGCACTCCCCCTTCCACGCGCTTAAAGAAGCAGGTACGGTTGCCGGTATGGCAGGCCGGGCCCGGTGAGTCCACCTTGACCAGCAGCGTATCGCTATCGCAGTCGGCCCAGAGCTCCTTGACCTCCTGCATGTTGCCACTCGTCGCGCCCTTGTTCCAGAGCTCCTGACGGCTGCGACTCCAAAACCACGTGGTCCCGGTCTTGAGCGTCAGCCCCACCGATTCCTCGTTCATCCAAGCAACCATAAGCACCTCACCGGTGTCATGCTGCTGAACCACGCAAGGAATCAGCCCGCGGGCGTCGTATTTAAGCTCGGTAGCATTTATTACCTCAGTCATCATTTCTCCCAAGTAACAAACGAAATCCCACAGGTCGGCGAGGGTTGTCCAGGTGCCGCAGGTTGCCGCGAAAGAGGAGCGACGCGTACTTTGGTACGCGAGCGACGGTTTGAGCGGCAAGATGCGGTGCCTGGGCAAGCCGCAGCACTAGAAGTCCAGCCTCACAGGGATGCCTTGGCTGGCCATATACTCCTTCACCTGGCGAATGCTGAAAGTTCCAAAGTGAAAGACGCTGGCCGCCAGCACGGCATCGGCCTCGCCCTCGATCACGCCCTCGGCAAAATGCTCGAGCGTGCCCACGCCGCCGCTTGCGATCACCGGGATCGGCACCGCGCGCGCCACGGCGCGGGTGAGTGCCAGGTCGAAGCCAGCCTTGGTGCCGTCGCGATCCATGCTGGTGAGCAAGATCTCACCGGCGCCGCGGCGAGCCGCTTCCTCGGCCCACGCCACCGCATCGATACCCGTGGCGTTGCGACCGCCCGCCGTGAAGACCTCCCACTTGTCGGCATCCGGCTGGCCGGGCAGGCCCACGCGCTTGGCATCAATCGCCACGACCACGGCCTGGCTGCCAAACGCCGCGGCGGCCTGGCTGATCAACGACGGATCGCGCACGGCGGCAGAGTTAAGCGACACCTTGTCGGCACCGGCGGCAACCATGGTTCGCATGCCCGCCAAGTCGCGGAAACCGCCGCCCACGGTATAGGGAATAGCGAGCTCCTCGGCCGCGTGCGCCGCCATCTCGATGGTCGTCGCGCGGTTGTCGCTCGTCGCGGTAATGTCCAGGAAGACGACCTCGTCTGCACCCTCGCGGTCGTAGGCGCGCGCCAGCTCCACCGGGTCGCCAGCATCGCGCAGGCTCACAAAGTTGACGCCCTTGACCACGCGGCCGTCCTTAACATCCAGACAGGGAATCACGCGTTTGGCAAGCATGGGCTACTCCTTCCCTCGGGCGGCGGCCAACGCCTGGGCCAGCGTAAAGTTGCCCTCGTAGAGCGCACGACCGGTAATGGCACCCTCGATGGCATCCTCGCCCACCGCGGCCAGTGCGCGGATATCGTCGAGCGTCGAGATGCCGCCCGAAGCCACGACGGGAAAGCCCGCGACCTCGGCCACATGGCGATACGCCGCCACGTCGATGCCCGTCTGCATGCCATCGCGCGCGATGTCGGTATACACCAGATGCTTAAAGCCCAGCTCGGTGAGCTGCGCCACGGCGTCGTCGAGCGCCACACCCGCGCCGTCGCGCCAACCATTCACCTTGACCTGGCCGTCACGGGCGGCAATGTCTGCCACCAGTAACTCGCCAAAACCTTGCGCCGCCACCTCGGCAAATCCCGGCTCGGTCACGAGCACCGTGCCTAGCGCGATGCGACGCGCGCCGTAGCCGGCCAGCTCGTCGATGCGCGCGAGCGAACGAACGCCGCCGCCCACGTCCGCGGACAGACCGTCGACGCCGCAGATGGCCTTAATCGCTGCCAAGTTGGCAGCGCACGCGTCCTCGTCCTCGCCAAAGGCAGCGGACAGGTCGACGACGTGCACCCAGCTCGCGCCCTGCTCGGCAAAGGAGCGGGCAACGGCCACGGGGTCGTCAGAATACACCTTACAGCGGCTCCGGTCGCCGCGCTCCAGGCGCACGACCTTGCCGCCGATCAAATCGATTGCGGGAAACAGAATCATCGGCCGGCCCCCTCGACGATGCTCACGAAGTTCTTAAGGATGCGCTGACCCAGCGCAGAGGATTTCTCGGGATGGAACTGACAGCCCCACACGTTGCCGTGGCGCACGATACACGGGAAGCTCCGCGTATAGTGCGTGCGCGCCAGAACATCGGCGGCATCGGCATCGCCTGCCACCGCGTAGCTGTGGGTGAAGTACATGTTGGCGCCCTCGGCAAAACCGGCGAGCAGCGGATCGGCCGCACCGGCGGGCGTCATGTGCACCTGGTCCCAGCCCACGTGCGGGACCTTCAGACGGCTCGACTCCAAGCGCGTGCACGAGCCGCGCATGATGCCCAGGCCATCGACCCAGGGGCCACCGGCATGCTCGGGGGCATCGTCGTCCGCGTCCGCACCCTCGTCCGCCGGCACACCCTCGTCGCCGCGCTCAAAAAACAGCTGAAGGCCCAGGCAGATGCCGAGCAGCGGAGTTCCGGCGGCAACGGCGTCGAGCACCGCGTCCGCCTCGCCGCTCTCGCGCATAAAGGCAATCGCGTCGTAGAACGCGCCAACGCCCGGGATGACCAGGCCGTCAGCGTTGCGGATCTGATCCGGATCGTCCGACGTGCAGGCGGCGGCACCGGCGCGCGCAAGCCCGCGCACGACGCTCGACAAGTTACCCTTGTGGTAGTCGACCACCACGATCTTCGGTTCGCCCACGCGACCCTCCCCTTCTCTTCGTCCAAAACCACCACAAAGGGGACAGGCACCTTTGTGGTGGTTTCTGCCTATATGGCGGTTACAGCGAGCCCTTGGTGCTGGGGATGCCCTGCACGCGGGGATCGAGCTCGCAGGCGCGACGCATCGTGCGGCCCACGGCCTTAAAGGCGGCCTCGATAATGTGGTGTGAATTGCCGCCTGCCAGCTCGCGCACGTGCAGCGTGAGCTTAGCGTCGCGCGCGAAGGCGTAGAAGAACTCGACGGCCAGCTCGGTATCGAAGCTGCCCACGCGCTCAGTCGGCACGGGCAGCTCGCAGTAGGCCTGCCCACGACCCGAGATGTCAACGGCGGCCATCACGAGCGTCTCGTCCATGGCGATCGCCGCGTCGGCAAAGCGCGTAATGCCCGACTTGCCGCCCAGCGCTTGGCAAAACGCCTCACCCAGCACGATGCCCGTGTCCTCGACGGTGTGGTGCGCGTCGACTTCCACGTCGCCTACCGCATGTACCGTCAAATCAAACAAACCATGGCGGCCAAAGGCGTTGAGCATGTGGTCGAAAAACGGCACGCCGGTCGAGATATCGCACACGCCAGATCCGTCCAGGTCGAGCTTGACGACAATGTCGGTCTCCCCCGTCTTGCGGGTCACCTCGGCATAACGGCCCATCTACATCTCCTCCTTCACCAGCGCGGCAAACGCCGCCAGCACCTCATCGTTTTCCCGCGGCGTACCCACGGTAATGCGCAGACAATCCGCGAGCCCCGGCGCATAGCTAAAGTCGCGCACCAAAATTGAATACTCATCGCGCAGACGCTCGCGCACGCGCGTGGCATGCGGCGTGCGCACGAGCACAAAGTTCGCCGCGCTCGGCCATGCCTCCACGGGCATGCCCTCGGCAGCCATCGCGCGCAGGGCGCACAGCTCGCGTTCGCGCTGGGATGCGACCTGCGCCACCACGGGCGCGTAGGCATCGCGGGCACGCACGCAGGCAAGAGCGGCGGCTTGGCTCAGAACGTTGACCGAATAGATCTGGCGAATCGCCGCGAACACATCGATAACCTCGGGCGCCGCGATCACATAGCCCAGACGCGCGCCGGCGGCGCCAAACGCCTTGGACAGCGTATGCAGAATCACCAGGTTGGGATGCTCGGCGATAAGCCCCTGCGCCGTGGTGGCCGCGCCAAACGAATCGTCCGCAAACTCAACGTAGGCCTCGTCGACCATGACCATGCCGGGGCACGCATCGCACAGGGCCGCGACAAAGTCGAGCGGCGCCACGTCGCCCGTGGGATTGTTGGGCGAGGTCACGATTGCCAGGTTGCACTCAGGCGCCGCTGCAAGCACCGCCAATTGGTCGAGTTCAAAGGTCGCCGGGTCGCGCCACACGTCGCGCACCTCGGTCTGACAGAGCGATGCAAAGAACGCATACTCGCTAAAGCACGGCGGGCAGTTGAGCAGGGTCCTCCCCGCGCCGCCAAACGCCAGCAGATAGTTATAGAGCAGCTCGTCGCCGCCGTTGCCCACGCAGATGTTCTCGCGCGTCATGCCATGCCAGGCAGCAAGCTCGTCGCGCAGGTCGTTCGACATGGGATCGGGATAGCGATTGAGCGGTGTGGCAGCCAAGGCAGCGTCGATCGCCTCGCGCACGCCGGCCGGCACGGGATAGGTGTTCTCGTTAGCCGAAAGGTTGATGCGCGTAGGCGTAAAGTTGGGATCGTAGGGCTCAATACCGGCCAAGTAGGGCTGGAGGAGCTCCTTCATGCGGGGCGTCAGCTCGGCCATATTAGGCCTCCTCGCCGGTCGGGCCAGCGGCGCCGCCCGCAGCAGCCGCCAGGTCCACGCCCTCGGCAACCGTCGCCACGGCGTCGCCCGGCCAGGCGACCTTGGTCAGGTCGGCCGCGGCCAGCGACTCAACACTCACGGCATCCTCGCCCTGCTCCAGCACGCGGCGGCGCAGTGCGGCCGAAAGCGCGTGTGCCCACAGACCCTCGGCCTCGGCCAGACGCTGTGTAGCGGGAGCGTCGGAGAGCAGACCCTCGGGCGTATAGCAAATGACGCTCGAGCGCTTGACGAACTCCTCCACCGAAAGCGGGTTGGAGAACATGGCGGTGCCGCCGGTCGGCAGCGTGTGGTTGGGGCCGGCGACGTAATCGCCGAGCGGCTCGGAGCTCCAGGCGCCCACAAAGATGGCGCCGGCGTTGCGAATGCCGCCGAGCAGGCCCATCGCGTCCTTGCAGTGCAGCTCAAGGTGCTCGGGCGCCACGGTGTTCACGGCCTCGACGGCGGCGGCCATGTCGGCGGCGACCACGATGGTGCCCTCGTTATCGAGCGAGGCACGCGTGATCTCGGCGCGCGGCGACTGCGCCACTAGAATATCGATGCCCGCCTCGACCTCGCGCGCAAACTGCTCGTCGCAGGTCACCAGGTAGCAGGCAGCCAGCGGATCGTGCTCGGCCTGCGCCATCAGGTCGGCAGCAACCACCATGGGCTTGGCCGTGGCATCGGCCAGCACGCAGACCTCGGAGGGGCCGGCGACCATGTCGATACCCACGTCGCCCGAGACAATCTGCTTGGCCGCGGCGACAAAGGCGTTGCCCGGGCCGGTGATCTTGTCGACGCGCGGAATGGTCTCGGTGCCGTACGCCAACGCGGCCACGGCCTGGGCGCCGCCCACCATATAGATCTCGTCCACGCCGCCAAGCTTGGCTGCCGCGAGCGTATACGGGCTGATCAGGCCATCTTTTTGCGGCGGGGTCACCATGACCACGCGCTTAACGCCAGCCACCTTGGCGGGGATGGCGTTCATGAGCACGGTGGAAGGATACTGCGCTCGGCCACCCGGCACGTAGATGCCGGCAGCGGCAAGCGGGGTCACCTTAACGCCGAGCATCGTGCCGTCCGGGCGCGTGGTAAACCAACTCTGCTCGACCTCGCGCTGGTGAAACTCACGGATCTGGCGCGCAGCCTTCTCGAGCGCGGCGACAAAGGCCGGGTCGAGGCCTTCGAGCGCAGCATCGATCTGCTCTTGCGGCAGACGGAAGCTCTGCAGCTCAACACCATCAAAACGCTGGCAGTAATCGCGCACCGCAGCATCGCCGTTGGCGCGCACGTTGGCCACGATATCGCGGGCGGCGTCGACGATGTTTTGCGGCAGCACGCCCTTGCGGTTGAGCTGGTTGGTAACGAGGCGCTCACCGGGAGCAAGCTTGATGGTCTTCATATCGGTATCCCCTATCGATCGAGGTTGCGTTTGGAAAACGAGATGCCGGGCGGCGGCGCCAGTCGACCCGCAGCCCGTACGTTGGGGCGCCCGTGCGTGCTCGCGCTATTGTGCCGAGCCCGCAACGGGCTCAAAATGCTTGTCCTTCACGGCAGCAGCCAGGCGATCGGCAAGATCGCGTACGCGCGGATCCAGGCGAGCGGCACCCGGATTGACAAAGAAGCGCGCTGTGCAGTCCATGATGCGACCAGTAATAACCAGGTCGTTATCGCGCAGCGTGGCACCCGTGGCGGTAATGTCCACGATGCGATCGGTCATACCGACGATGGGGCCCAGCTCGATGTTACCGTGCAGCGAGACAATATCGGCATTCACGCCGCGCTCGGCATACCAGGCACTCGCGATGCGCGGGTACTTGGTTGCCACGCGAAGCGAACCGCGGCGGGCATAGTTGCGCTCGGCCTGACCGGCGCGCCAAGCGGGCTCAGCCTCAATAAAGGTGCACAGGCCGTAGCCCAGATCGACCAGCTGCAGCAGGTTGAGGTCGGCCTCGATAAGCGAATCCCAGCCGCAGATGCCACAATCGGCACCACCGCAGCCCACAAAGGCGGGCGCATCGCTGGGGCGCACAATGACAAACTCGATATCTCCGACCGCGCCCTCGCCGGCACGCGTATCGCGACCGCGCACGATCAGGTGACGGCCGGGGTCGCGCAGCTCGGAGACGTCCAGGCCCGCGGCCTCGAGCACATCGAGCGTATCGGCCTTAAGCGAGCCCTTGGGAACGGCGATGCGCAGCGGACCCTCGGCGCCGCGGCCCGCGGCGTGATCGCCGTCGGAAGCGGCGTCCTCGGCCGAGGTACGCGCGGCCTCCAGACGCTCGAGCGAAAAGGCGAAGCCCGCCGCCGGCACCTCGATGCCGTCGCCAAATGCGCCGGTAAAGATGGAATCGTAGCGTCCACCCGAACCGACCGGGTCGGGCAGGCCACCGGCATAGGCCTTAAAAACCAGACCCGTGTAGTAATCAAACGAGTTCATGATGGAGAAGTCGAACGACAGCACCTGGGCGTCCTCGGGAGCCAGGCCCTCGACCAGGGCACGCAGCTCGCGCGTGAGCGGCGCGACGATACCGGCAGCTTCCAGCAACGCGCCCACACGGTCGAGCACCTCGGCGCCACCGTGCAGGCGCGGCAGCTCGCTGATGGCAGCCTTGACGGCCTCGCGCTCGGCACTTACCGCCACACGGGCATCGAGGCCCACAAAGTCGTTGGCGTGCACGCAGCGCAGGGCCTCGGCAGCCAGCTCACGATCCTCGCATACCGCGAGCAATTCCTTAAAAGGACGCACGCTGCCTGCAATAATGCGCGCATCGGGCAGCGCCAGCTCGTGCACGGCCTCGGCCACGAGCGAAACAATCTCGACATCGCCCGCGGTATCTCCCGCACCGATGAGTTCAAAGCCCAACTGCGTAAACTGACGCGAGCCGCCGGCATTGCGCTGGCACTCGCGAACCACCGGCGCCTCGTAGCGCAGGCGCAGCGGCAAATCGGCCGCGCGCATGCGGGTCGAAACCAAGCGCACGATCGGCAACGTGTTGTCGGGACGAACCACCAGCAAACGCCCGTCATCGTCAAAGAGCTTAAACGGCGTGTCCGCAATGCGGCCACCTTCCTCGAGCGAACCCTTGTCCTCGAGCAGCGGCGTCTCAACCGGCAGGTAATGATGCTCCCTAAAGCAGCCCTTCACCGTACATGCGATCTCCTCGCGTGCCTGAGCCTCCTCGGGCAATATGTCCCGGAATCCCCACGGTGTGGCCGTCATCTGGTGAGCCTCCTCATGCTGCGTTTCATATAGAACAGAAGACCGGCATAGCTCCGCCGGTCTTCTGGGTACTTTAGCATACTAGAGTGCTTGCGGGGAAAATCCGTCGCAGCCGCTCACGCCGTATTCATTTGGAAACATGGGGCAGATTGCCGCAGCCCAACCCCACCTAGGCGCCAATCGCACGACGATACTCTGCCATTACCTGCGCATCGGCAGCTGCGGGGTCGGCAAAATAGCGCCCGTCATAGGTCTCGGCCGAAACAACTCCGCGATAGCCGCGCGCCACCAGCCTATCCAGGTCAGCGCGCATATCGCGGTCGCCGTCACCCCAGGCAAGATGCGTCGTGCCATCTGCCGCAACATCGACAAAATGCACGTGGGCGACATCATCGCCAAGCAGATCGAAGTAATCGTCGATGGTATCCCCCGCCACCGCCATGGCGCCCATATCCAGACACGCCTTAAGTGCCGGATGATCAACTGCCTCGATCATGCGCTTCGTATCGGCCGCCGAGTTCACGATCATCGACTCAACCGGCTGTAGGGCTTCGAGCACCAGTCGCACGCCGCGTTCTCCCGCATGCTCGGCAATCGCACGCAGCATCGAGGCGCTGCGACCCCACGCGTCCTCGATCGGCTCGTTCAAAAATGCCCAGCCGCTCGAGACCATGACCTGCTCGGCTCCAAGTTCCGCCGCGATATCCACAACGTTCTTAAAGTACGCGAGCGTGCGGGCACGCGCCTCATTCCCACGCGCCGCGATATTCCACGGCTTGGGGTTGTTCTGTTCGGGACAAAGCCCCACAATCCGAACTCCATACCGCTGCGACAGCTCCCGCACCTGCTCGAGCGAATCGTATCCATGGCAATCGACATACAGATGCATCGCCCCGGTCCAAAGCTCGCAACACGTGTAGCCCGAGGCCGCTGCCGAGGAAAAGAATTCCTCAAGGTCAAAATAGCGATGGCTGATATTCATGACGGCAAGCTGTGGATACTCCATCTTGTCCACCTTTCGGCAAAAGGGCGCCGCAGCACAGTGTGCGCGACGCCCCCTCTTACATTGTTTTAATTATGACGGATGCCCTACTGAACACCAAGCACTCCAAAGAACGCGCCGGCGATACTCACGAGTAGGATCACGAGCATGATGAGCAGCGGATTCATCTTCTTCTTGAGCATGAGATAGACGATTCCAAACAGCCCCATCGTGACAAAGCCCGGGAAGATTCCGTTGAGCAGCTCGGCGAGCGTCTGAGCGCCATCGCCCGCGCCGACCATGAGCGGAATGTCCACGGTGACCATCTCCATGGTCATAGCACCGATCACCATGGCGCCCATGATAGAGGCCATCTTGACGATCGTGTCCATAATGCCCGATTCCTGGACTTTGCTGATCATGTCCGAGCCAAAGCGATATCCCACAAACGTCAGCAGGTAACGGATGATGTAGTGAGGGACGTTGAACACGAGCAGGAACAAAATCGGGCCAAGAATAGAGCCCTGCAGCGCCAGCGACGTGCCGACACCCGTTGCCAAAATTCGCAGCGTGCCCCAGTAGAAGGCATCGCCCACGCCGGACAGCGGTCCCATCAAAGCAAGCTTGACATTAGAGATCGCGCTCGTGTCAAAGCTATCGTCAGTAGCGTTGACCTCTTCCATTGCGGCAGCAATGGACATGGGGAGCGTCGAGATGTACGGCGTGACGTTATAGAGCTCCATATGGCGCTTGAGTGCGGCCTTAAAGTCTGCATCCTGCGGATACAGCTTGCGAAGGATCGGCATAAGGGCCCACATAAAGCCGATATGGCCCATACGCTCGTAGTTCCAGGAATGCTCATAGGGAATCGAGCGCCAGAACAGCTTCTTAAGGTCTGCGCGGGAAATCAGCCCGTCATAAGAAGACTCAAACTTAAAACTCATCGAACCCACTCCCAATCGCAGGATCCTCGGTTGCCACTGCGGGCTGCTCCGCCTTTTTCTTCTCGCCCAAAACCGTCATCGCGACGACGATGATCGCGGCAAAGATCGCCACGCCCGTCGTGCTAATGCCAAAGTAGGCGACGAGGAAGAAGCCAGCGAAGAAGAACGGAGCCACCGTTTTGTTCATAATCATCTGCGCCAGCATCGCAAAGCCGAGTGCGGGCAAGAAGGCGGCGGCGACATCCATGCCGGTCTGAACGAAATCGGGGATGATGTTGAGCAGGCTGGCGACGGCATCGGCGCCAAAGAAGAATGCCAGGGGAATAATCAGCAGGCCGCACCAGCTCTGCGCATAACCCGCGATAAGCATGTTGCGCGTGATGGCCTTGGTGTCTCCGTCCTCGACGTTTTTGTCGATACGGTGCACCAGCAGCAGCATCACCGGCTGGCCCAGGGCGGTATCGAGCGCCAGGACGATCGTTGCGATGGGAATGCCCAGGGTCAGGGCCGCCGAAGCGTCCGCTCCGGCCTGCATGGCAAGCGACACGCCCAGGATGGTTCCGGAAATCGTATCGGGCGGGTTATACGCACCGACCGAGATGGCGCCGACCATGGCAAGCTCCATCGTGGCGCCCATGATCGTGCCGGTCACCATGTCGCCCATGACAAGGCCAACCAGAGGTCCGAGCACGATCGGGCGCTGGAGGTAGCTCGTGCCCGTCAGCCACTCGGAATAACCCAAAAGGGCAATAAGGAAAATCAGGATTGTCTTGATAACCATGATGGCCCCTAACCGATGACCTTCGCGGCGTCAGTCTTCGCATCTGCCGGAATCATCTGAATGAACAGCTCGTAGCCCTCGCCGAGCAGCTCTTTGACGTATGCCTCGTTTTCGGGCGTGAGAAATACGCTGGTCGAGACCTGGCGGGCATCCTCGCTAAAGGCAACATTGCCGAGGTTGATCTTCTTGACGCCCATCGCCTTGGCGACGGCACCGGCCTGTTGGATCGTCTCGCAAACCACGAAGAGCTTGTACTTGTCGGTCACACCGCTCTGGAGCGCCTTGACGGCATCCTCGGTGTTTTTGACGACGACCTTGCATCCTTCGGGCTTTGCAAGGGACAGGGCCTGCAGACGAAGCTTGTCGTTGAGGACCGTGTCGCTCACTAACAGGATGCAGTCGGCACCCAGAGCCGAGGTCCAGCTAACGGCAACCTGGCCGTGAAGCAGTCGATAGTCCACGCGAATCATCTGAATCATGATGTGCTCCTAACGATTAAAACTCATCGAGTTCGGCCTGCCCCAGCAGGTCGTTGACGTACTTGACCTTGGTGTCGTCCGCCTCGACGATCTGGCGAATGGCCTCATCGATCGGGGTGGAGTCGGGCACGAACAGCAGCTGAATAAGGAGCGGCAGATTCATATTGGTCACCAGGTGCGTGTTGGGGCGCGTCTGGGCGATCTTGGTGAACTCGTTGTTGACGCTGCCGCCAAAGAGGTCGGTGCAAACGACGACCTCATCGTCCGCGGCAAAGCCGTCCAGAATCGCTGCGGCCTCCTTGACCAGGTCCTCGTTTCCGTCGACATACATAGACAGCGCATGGACGTTCTCGCGCTCGCCCGAGAGTAGCCCAATGCTCTCGACGATTCCGGACGCAAAATGAGCATGGGATGCAACGATAAACTGCCTCATTCGATTCCCCTTTCTTGCGAACTTCGGCATAAAAATGCCCGGACGCATGCGCCCGGGCAGGGTGCTTCTTGATCAGTAGCTAATTTGTCGCCGATTAGTAATCGAACTGGTGATAGTAGCGACGGTAGTTGAGGTTGTGCTTGGTGACCGTCTCGTAGTAAGCGGCAAGGCGATCGGTGATCAGCGAGGAGAGGATCCACGGAGACACGATGACGCGGAACTCGTC
>UREE01000021.1 GCA_900546825.1 uncultured Collinsella sp.
CTTAATTTCAAAGTCCAAGAAATGGGATGCAGTTCAATTTAAGTCTGTCCCCAATCAACATTGCTGCGGCACTTCGCCCGACTAAAGCGTACAATACCGCCTATGCGAAAGGGGAACAGATGATCAACGAAACTATGTTTGCTCGCGGTGCGGAAAGTTCCATCATCCGCGAGATCTTTAGCTATGGCCTTGAGCGCAAGGCGCAAATCGGCGCGGAAAACGTGTTCGATTTCTCGCTGGGCAACCCGAGCGTTCCTGCTCCCGCTGCCGTCGCGGAGTCCATCAAAAAGGCGCTTGAACTGCCGAGTGACCAGCTGCACGGTTATACGCCCGCTCCGGGCCTGCCGCAGTGCCGTACCGCCGTGGCTGAGTCTCTTAACCGTCGCTTCGGTACGAGCTATGAGGGCAAGGATGTCTTTATGACCGTGGGCGCGGCGGCTTCGCTCACCTGCACGCTCAATGCCGTTACGAACCCGGGTGACGAGGTCATTGTTATCGCCCCGTACTTCCCGGAGTATCGCGTGTGGATTGAGAAGGCCGGCTGTACGTGTGTCGAGGCGCTCGCCGATGAAGATACGTTCCAGCTGAGCGTGGATAACGTGCTCAAGGCGATTACCGACAAGACGGCAGCTGTCATCATCGACTCACCGAATAACCCGACGGGCGCCGTGTATACGCGCGATACCCTGACGCGACTGGCCAATGTTTTACGCGAGGTCAACGCCAGGCGCGATCCCGAGAATCCGATCATGCTTATCTCGGATGAGCCGTATCGCGAGATTGTCTATGGCGCCGAGGTGCCTTGGGTGCCTTCGATCTACGAGCACACCATCGTGTGCTACTCGTATTCCAAGTCGCTTTCGCTACCGGGCGAGCGCGTCGGGTGGATCCTGGTTCCCAATACGAATCCTCAGGCAGCTCGTCTAATGCCCGCCGTTGCCGGTGCCGCCCGTACGCTGGGCTTCGTGTGCGCTCCGGCGCTCTTCCAGCGCGTGATTATTGATTGCATCGATGAGCCGAGTGACGTTGAGGCCTATGCACGCAACCGCACGGGGCTTACCGATGCGCTGGCGGAGTACGGCTACACCTATGTTGAGCCGGATGGTGCATTCTACCTGTGGGTGAAGGCGCTGGAGCCCGATGCGAACGCTTTCTGCGAGCGCGCGAAGAAGTATGAGCTGCTCGCGGTGCCTTCGGATAGCTTTGGCATGCCGGGCTGGTTCCGCATTGGCTACTGTGTGAGCTACGAGACCATCGTCAATTCGTTGTCTGCCTGGAAGCAACTGGCCGACGAATATCGTCGAAAGTAAAGCGCTCTGCTTGCAATGTTTTATGTGAAACGGGGTTTGGTGCTAAGCCAGACCCCGTTGTTTATGCCGTTGTGTGATTGGGATGAAGCAGTTTTACGACTGCCGAAAGCTATGCGTACAATGAATATACGCGACGGCCATACTGGACAAGGAGACCCGATGCCCTACCTTCTTTCTTGTGATATTCATACTCATACGATGTTCTCTGCGCATGCGTACTCAACCATCGAGGAGAACATCTATTGGGCGGCAGAGCGCGGCCTTCAGGTGCTCGGTTCAGCCGATCATTTAAGCTCGATGGTTACGCCTTGTCCCAATGACCTGCGCAGTTTCCAATTCTTTATTAACCAGGATATCTGGCCGCGCATTTGGAGCGGCGTGCTGGTGCTTCGCGGCGCCGAGGCCGATATCGTTTCACTGGACGGCAGCTTGTTTGGCGAGGACATTCCCGTTTCGCTCGATATCGCCGGCGATTCGTATAGTCGTGAGCATTCGCTGTTCGATTTGGTGACGCGTAATTTGGATTATTTGGTGGCAAGCGTGCATAACCCGCAGTTTGCCGAAGGCGCGACGCTCGCCCAGACAACCGAGATGTACATCAATGCCCTGGAGCACCCCAAAGTGTTTATGCTGGGCCACACGGGTCGCTCGGGTGTTTCCTTTGATATCGATGAGGTGTTGTTGGCGGCAAAGGCCAAGCACAAGATTATCGAGATTAACAACCATAGTCTTGAGCATGGTACCGATGCCGAGCATTGGGGCGCTTGTCGCAAGATTGCCGAGCGCTGCGCCGAACTGGGCGTGGGGATTGGCGTCTCGACCGACGCGCACATTGGTATGGCAATTGGCAAGCTCGACCAGGCGCGCAAGATGCTCGATGAGATTCACTTCCCGCTGGATCTGATCGTGACGCGCGACCGCGAGACGCTGCTGCGCGAGATGGCGGCAGCCGGCGTGTGTGACCTGCGCAAGAGCATGTAACGGGCTCATATATCCAACGAAAGGGGGCGGTCCAGACGGGCCGCCCCCTTTCTTGTGCCGGTAGATTTTAAGGCATGTCCCAAAAATCTACTGGGGTGGGTTAGCGGCGCTCGAGGACCGCGACGGTCTCGGTGTGGTCGGTATGGGGGAACATGTCGACTGGCGTGATCTTGAGCAGGCGATAGCCTCCGTCGAGGAGCTGGTGCAGGTCGCGCTCTTGGGTCACGGGGTTGCAGCTGATATAGGTGATGCGGCGCGGCTTGAGCGCGCAGGCGGCCTCGAGGAACTCGGGGGTGGAGCCGGCGCGCGGCGGGTCGATGGAGAGAACGTCAACGCGCTCGTTGTTATCGGCGGCGTCCAGGATGTAATCGGTGGCGTCGTCGGCCATAAACCAAGCGCTGCGGGTGAGGCCGTTGAGCTCGGCATTGCGACGTGCGTCGGCAATGCCCGCCGGGTTGCGCTCCACGCCGAGCAGCATAATGCCAACACCCCTGTTCTGGGCATCCTTCGCGGCGCACAGGCCGATGGTGCCGCTGCCGCAGTAAGCGTCCATGAGAATGTCGCCCTGCTGCAGGTCCATGCCGTCAATCGCGAGCTGATAGAGCAGCTCGGTCTGCTGCGGATTGGTCTGATAGAACGCGGTAGGGGAGATATCGAATTCGCAACCGAGCAGCTGGTCGCGCATGCACTCGGCGCCATAGACGATACGAGTCTCCTCACCCAAGATGGCGTTACCGGGACGGCCGTTGATATTTTGGGCGACGGTGACGATATGCGGATCGAGCGCCGCGACGGCCTCAAAGAACTCCTGCGCATGCGGTAAGTCACGCTGGGCGGTCACGAGCGTAACCATGACTTGGTCGGTGCGCCAACCGCAGCGGACGACGGCATAGCGAAGCAAACCAAGATGCTTGTCCTCATTAAAGGCGGGAATATGCAGCCGCTCAGCTTCGCGCGCGATGCCGTTGAGAATCTGACGGGCACCCGGCGCCTCGACAGGACACTCGGGTACGGCGACGATTTTGTGCGTGCCGCGCTCAAAAAAGCCACAGCGGACAGTGCCCTCCTTACCGGGTGCAAACGGAGTGGCAGCTTTATGACGAAAGCCACGCGGCGCAGGATATTTACCCGGGTCGCCCAGGGTGACGCCCATACCGCGAATAGGATCAACGGCGATACCCTCACGCTCGCAGAGCTCAGCAAACAGCTCCTCCATAGCAGCCTGCTTGGTCGCCAATTGCTTCTTATAAGGACGATTGAGCGCCGTGCACCCACCACAAGCCCGCATGATGGAACAAGGCGACTTGGGATCCACGATCTTTCGCGCAGGCTGAGCCGAATCCTTGCGTGAGTCCTTGGAACGAACGTGAGACGCTTTATCCCCGCCGTGACGAGAGCCAGAACGCTTGGTCTTAACCTTGCCTTTGGCCGACTTACCCTTCGCATCCTGAGATGGCTTGGATTTCTTAGAAGATTTTTTCTCCTCCGACCCCTCAGCCGCCTCGATCAAAGCACGACGAGCCTTACGCTCCGCACGAGATTCTGCCATCAATAACTCCACTAATTCATGAATTTAAGCTGCAAGTATTGTACCGTTCCAAGCCAGCAGACGATATGCAAGCGGTTTATTCGTGTTAGTGATAAGCCCAACGACGTTTGCCCGCCGGGTGCCGGGGCAGGGGTTAAGTTTGTCGCGAGTTCCGCACGAACAGGAGAGCACTTAATATGCTCTCCGTCGTGAGCAGGACTGTAGAGCAGCAAACTTAACCCCTGCCCCGGCACCCGGCGGGCAAGCCCTCCCTTGTACTCCATCTCACTAAAGTGTATGATTCTGAACGTTACATGACTCACTTTACCTAACTAAAGTGCCATCAAGGGGGAATACCATGAATACCGATATGTCTCGTCGTCAATTTGTCGGTCTAGCCGGTTCGCTTGCCACGGTGCTTGGCCTCGGCCTGGTAGGCTGCGGCGGTGGTGCCGGCAAGGGCTCCGCTGCTGGCTCTGCCGCGGCCAAGGATGTGAAGGGCGCTGCGGAGTCCAAGAAGCTCGTGGTGGGCTTTGACAAGTCCTACCCTCCGTACGGCTTTGTGGGCGACGATGGCGAGTACACCGGGTTTGACCTCGATCTGGCTAAGGCCGTTGCCGATAAGCAGGGCTGGGATGTCGATTACGAGGCCATCGATTGGGATGCCAAGGACACGCTGCTCAACTCCGGCGCCATCAACTGCATCTGGAATGGCTTTACCATGGAGGGTCGCGAGGACGACTACACGTTTTCCGAGCCTTACATGCTCAACGAGCAGGTGCTCGTGGTCAAGAAGGACGCGGGTATCAAGAGCTGGGACGATCTTGCCGGCAAGACCGTGATTACCCAGACTGATTCCGCCGCACAGGATGTGCTCGAGGGCGACCAGAAGGATCTGGCCGCGACGTTTGCCACGCTCGATACCATCGGTGAGTACAACACGGCGTTTATGCAGCTCGAGAGTGGTGCGGTCGATGCCGTTGCCTGTGACCTCTCGATCGCTCAGTATCAGCTGGCCGCCAAGCCCGATGCCTATACGCAGCTTGATGAGCCGCTGTCCAGCGAACACTACGCCGTCGGCTTTAAGAAGGGCGACAGCAAGTCGGCCGACGCCGTGACCGAGTCGCTCAAGGCGCTCTATGAGGACGGTACGGTCAAGGACCTGTGCGATAAGTATTCAAGCTATGGTCTATCTTTCGATAATTGGGTGCTCAAGTAATGTCTATTCAGGTCATGATGCAGATGCTTGGCCAGGGATTCTTGGTCAGTTTGCAGTTGTTTGTGCTGACGCTGCTCGGGTCGATTCCGCTGGGAATTCCCGTGGCGTTTATGCGCATGAGCAAAATCGCGCCGCTTCGCTGGATTGCGCGCATCTACATTTCGGTTATGCGCGGTACGCCGCTCATGCTGCAGATGTTTGCCATCTACTTTGCCCCGTACTACGTGTTCGGCATTTCGCTTACGCCCGATTCCAAGTGGACGGCGTGCGTTGTGGCGTTCATCATCAACTACGCCGGCTACTTTGCCGAGATCTATCGCTCGGGCTTGCAGTCGATTCCGCGCGGTCAATACGAGGCAGCCGAGGTGCTGGGCTATTCGCGCATGCAGACGTTTCTGTATATCGTGATGCCGCAGGTCGCCAAGCGTATTCTGCCTGCGATGGGCAACGAGATCATCACGCTGGTCAAGGACACGTCGCTGGCGTTTGCCATTGGCGTGGGTGAGATGTTCTCGACGGCCAAGGCACTGGTCGCCTCGCAGGTGAGCATGGTGCCGTTTGCGATCGCGGCGTTGATCTACTGGGTCTTTAACTTTGTGGTCGAGATGCTGCTGGGCGCCGCCGAAAAGAAGCTGGACTATTATCATGACTAACTCAGTGATGAAAATCGAAAACGCGCGTAAGGCGTTTGGCGGCAATGAGGTGCTCAAGGATATCTCGCTTGAGGTGAAGCGTGGCGAGGTCGTGGCGATTATCGGGCCTTCGGGTGGCGGCAAGTCCACGCTGCTGCGGTGTGCCACGCTGCTCGAGACACTCGACGGAGGCTCACTCTCGTTTGGTGACCTTGCCGTTGCGACGGATGCGGGTTCGGGCGCGGTCTATGCGAAGGGCGATGTGCCCAAGCGGGCACGCTCGCGATTCGGCCTGGTGTTCCAAAATTACAACCTGTTCCCGCACTATACCGTGATGAAAAACATCATCGACGCGCCGATCCGCGTGCTTAAGCGCCCGCGCGAGCAGGCGGAAGCTCGTGCGCGCGAGTTGATCGCGCAGATGGGGCTTACGGGCAACGAGAACAAGGTGCCATGTGAGCTTTCGGGCGGCCAGCAACAGCGTGTGAGTATCGCCCGCGCCTTGGCGCTCGATCCGGAGATCCTGTTCTTTGACGAGCCGACCTCGGCACTCGATCCCGAGCTGACGGCCGAGGTGCTGCGTGTCATTAAAGACCTTGCCGCGCAGAATATGACGATGGTGATTGTGACCCACGCAATGCAGTTTGCGCGCGATGTTGCCGACCGCGTGGTCTTTATGGATGGCGGCCGCATTGTCGAGGAGGGGCCTGCCGATCAGGTTATCGGCCATCCGCGCGAGCAGCGCACGCGTGAGTTCTTGAGCCGTATCGAGGGGTAGACTCAGGTATTTACTCAACTATTAATTGAGGTGAAGCCGCCGCAGGTCTTACGGTCTGTGGCGGCTTTTGTTTGCATCGACGGGGTTCAATAATCGCCTCACAAGCTTGTCTCTTCCTCTCGCCGCCTGTATTCATACGTGCGCCGAAAGGTATGCATGGACAGCCGCCCGTGAGGGTAGGGTGGTGGCATAGGACATTTGGAGGGTGAGTCGGCTCGGCTGCCGACCATGCTGCTCCCGGGATGGCACCGACCGCGAACTCTCCCCGTTGGCGTCGCGCATTGCGCGCGGCCCTGCAAGGAGGTCATCATGGGTGCTCCCAAGACCGGTAACGTAAGGAACGTGGTGCTCGTAGGCCAAGGCGGGGTGGGCAAGACTTCACTCGCCGAGGCCATGCTCCACCTTTCCGGTAAGACCGCCCGTCTGGGCGGCCACGACGGCACCAAGCCTACGCTCGACTATGACCCCGAAGAGGTCAAGCGTGCATTCTCCATCTCGACGACCATCGCGCCGATCGACTGGAAGGGCGCGCGCATCAATGTGCTCGATGCCCCGTGCTACCCCGATTTTATCGGCGACGCCTTTGCCGCGATGAGCGTCTGCGAGACGGCTCTGTTTGTGGTTGACGCCGAGGCCGGCCCGCAGCCTACGACGGTTAAGCTCTGGTATGCCGCCGAGGACCTGCGTCTGGCACGTGCGGTATTCGTAAACCGCCTGTCGCGCTCCGAGGCCAGCTTTGCGACCACAATGGACCTGCTGCAGGAGCGCTTTGGCACGCGCCTGGGCGCCGTGACCCTTCCCTGGGGCGAGGGCGAGGACTTTGACGGCATCATCGACCTGGTGCGCATGAAGGCGCGCCATTGCAACGGCATCGAAGCTGTTGAGTCGGAGATTCCCGAGGAGTATCGTGCCCAGGCCGAGGAGGCCCATGACCATCTGTGCGAGTTGGTGGCCGAGGCCGACGATGAGCTGATGATGAAGTACCTGGAAGGCGAGGAGACGCTGACGCAGGAGGAGCTTGAAGGCCTGCTGTCGAAGGCGATCGCCGAGCGCATCTTTGTGCCGGTCTTTGCGGGCGATTGCATTAAGGAGCAGGGCGTCAACTCGCTGATGGACGACATTGCCACGTACTTCCCGGCGCCGACCGACTACGGCGAGATGCCGCTTATCGACGGCGATTCGCTTAAGATCTCGAGTGACGATGATCGTCCGGTGGCGTTTGTGTTTAAGACGCTGGCCGATCCGCAGCAGGGTCGCATCAGCTTTATCAAGGTGCTGACGGGCACGCTTGAGCTGGGCCTTGAGCTGATCAACGCGCGTACCCGCAAGAGCGATCGTCTGGCTCACCTGTATGTGATGTGCGGCCGCGATATGACCGAGGTCGGTCACGCCTATGCCGGCGACATTATCGTGGCGCCCAAGTTGGCGGCCGAGACGGGTGACACGCTCTCCATTACCGGCAAGGTCGAGGCTGCGGCGTTTAAGTTCCCCAACTCGCAGTATCGCATTGCCATCGAGGCCGAGAACCGCGGCGACGAGGAGAAGCTCTACACGTTTATCGAGAAGGCCTGCAAGGCAGACCCGACCATGAGCATCGACCGCGACGAGGAGACTGGCCAGACCATTATCTCCGCCGTTGGCGAGGCGCAGGTTTCGGTGCTGCTCAACCGTCTGGAGGATCGCACCAAGGTTGCTGCCAAGAGTGTGCCGATCCGCATTCCGTATCGCGAGACCATTCGCCGTACGGCAAGTGCCCAGGGCCGCCATAAGAAGCAGACCGGCGGCGCCGGTCAGTACGGCGACTGCTGGCTGCGCGTGGAGCCGCTCATTGGGCCCGACGGCACGAGCGATGGCTATGAGTTTGTGGACGAGGTCGTGGGCGGCCGCATTCCGCGCTCGCTGATTCCCGCCGTGGACAAGGGCGTCCAGGAGACCATGAAGGACGGCATCATTGCCGGCTACCCGCTCACGGGCATTCGCGTGGCTGTGTACGACGGCTCGTATCACAGCGTCGACTCCAACGAGATGGCGTTCCGCGCGGCGGCCCGCATCGGCCTGCGCAAGGCATGCGCCGATGCCGACCCGGTGGTGCTGGAGCCCATCGAGGAAATCACGGTGACAATCCCCGAGAGCTACGCCGGTGCCGTGATGGGCGACATCTCGGCCTCGCGCGGTCGCGTGACGGGCATGGAGACCGATGAGCGCGGCGATACCGTGGTCATTGCCCAGGCCCCGTTGGCCGAGCTGACGGATTACTCGACGCGCCTGCGCTCCATCACGCGCGGCACGGGCGACTTTACCATGAAGCCCGCTGGCTACGAGCAGGTGCCCTATGACGTTCAGGCCAAGCTGGTCGAGCGCTATGAGGAGGGCCGCGCTAAGTAACGTGTGGCTTTGTCTGCGCCACGCATGTCGATGCAAGGGCCGCTCTGGGTGATCCGGAGCGGCCCTTTTTGATCCCTGGGGGATTGCAAATCGGTTCTTGTTGTGGCTCGGGGCTAATCCCCCGAGGCCTGGTTGCGGCCGGTGGCGTAGTCGATTTGCACATGCGGTTGCAGGTTGTAGCAGTACACGTGGAAGCACAACGTCTTGCCGTGATCCTCGACCGACTGCGCCTCGAGGCGGACACCGCGGCAGACGAGTTCCTCTTCGTTATACATGGGCGTGACGCGGTAGAGCACGTGGTTGCCCGTGTCGCGGATATAGCCGAGGATTTGCTCCTCAAACGGCAACATGCCCGTTTCGTTGAGATAGCGCGTGCCGGTGAGGAGATTCTTGCGGTTGGCGTTTTCGCCGCAGAGCGACCAAGCGATAAGGTGGCAGCGGTTGTAGAGGCTCTGACCCGGAATAAAGTCGTAGCGCTGCTGGTGCCATCCGGCGGGGTGGATGCGCGAGATGTCGCCGCGCTTGCCTTGGCCGAGCGATTCGGGGCCCACACAGGCGAGCGCTTTGCGGGTGCGGCCCAGGCTGTCGAGTTTGGAGAACTTCTTAAAGCAGCCCTCTTCGGTGGCGCGCTCGTATTCATCGAGCGTGAATGACGGCGTGCCGAGCGGGTGCGTGCTGTCGGCGCGAAGGGCAACGTAGGGGTTGCCGGCGTAGTCGGGAATGCTGCTGAGATATACGCCGCGGGCGCGGTCGAGATCGGGGTTTTCGACCTCGTCGATGGGGGTGACGTTTGAAGAGGCATCGTCAGCGGTGTCGGTCGTGGCGGATTCAGAGCCATCGCCGGAGTCCTGATCATCTTCGGAGTCCGTGGAGCTCGCTGTTCCCGATTCGAGCCGGGCGACCAAGCCCGCTTCGTCGTCGGTGCGGTTGGGGCTCTCGCTTTGCTTCTCGGCCAGAGCAGCCGCCTGCTCATCGCTTTGCGGCGAGAGCAGCTTGGGCGCTCCGTCGAGCGACCCTGTGAACAGCGCAAACCCCAGCACCACGGCGGTGCCGATGGAAAGTACTTGCTTGTAGGCGGACTTGCGCGACATTGAGGCTCCTGGCTAGACGGTTCGGAATTTACCAGTCTAGCAGGAGACGCCGCGGGCAGTTTTGCCGAACAGATTCTTAAAGATTGGGGAGGCGCGCTATCGGTCCATTTGTCCTAGAAGGGACTGCGATGGTTGGGATGTGCGGGGCTATTCGACGTTTCCCCAGATAAAACCTGCCAAAATAAACCTGTCCCCTTTTAGAAGGTCGGCAACAATTTATGTGGTTCAGGTTGAGCCTGCGCAGCGCCGAGCGGTTACGCCGTTTGTAAAACGGCGTAACTTAAAGATTCATGTTGCCGTGGATGTAGGGGGCGACCTCGGGGGAGATGTGTCCGCAGCCTAGGTTGCGCAGCGCGGACTCGATGGCGGCGGGCAGCGGGGTCTTTCCCTCGTCGTTGACCACGGTACCGCCGAGGGCGGCGATCTTGGCGACATCTGCCGGGGCGGCTTCGATATGCATGCAGCCGCCGACCAGGCGTGCGCGGACCTGCGCCAGGTCAAGATCGTGCAGATAATCCTCGCAGGCGCGGATTAAATCGACCTTCTCGCGCGTAAGCTCCTCGCCCGTGGGAATGCGCGTGGCCAAGCAGGCGCCTGCCGGCAGGTTCCAGACGGGGTAGCCCCATGCGCGCAGCAGCTCGCGCTCTTCGTCCTTGGTAAAGCCGACCTCCATAAGGGGTGAGCGTACACCGAGCTCTTCTGCCGCACGCATGCCGGGGCGGTAGTCACCGCGATCGCTTGCATTGCTGCCATCGATGACGGTGGGAAAGCCTAGCGACTTGGCGTGGTTGACGATAGCGGTAAAGCCGGCGCGCTTGCAGTGGTAGCAGCGGTCGGCATCGTTGCAGGCTACCTGGGGGAGCTGCAGCTGATCGACCGAAAGATTGAGCACGGGGAGCATAAAATGCGGACCCTCATCGGTTTGTCCGTCAACGGACCGCTCAAACGAAGCCTGCTCGGGTGTGCCGATGAGCGGCGTGGTGAGATGGACGAGGAGGGTATTGGTAGGCATGATGCGGGCGCATACGGCGGCCAAAAAGCTGCTGTCAACGCCGCCGGAAAACCCGATAGCCACGCGCCCGTATGCCAAAAGCAGCTGTTCGAGCGCCGATAGCTTGTCTTGAAGCTCCTCTGCGGGTGCCGTGGTGTCTAAAATCATGAAACGATCCTTATCGTTGAGTACTCGATCGAAAACTATAATCCTAATGCGTTACTTGCCATAAGACTTCTATCTATGTAACGAAAGTGCAATATGGTATATACGTTATATACAAGTTGCCAAATGCGGTAGAGTTACGGCAATGCGACAGCGAGAGTCGATGGGGGACCGATATGATCAAGGCTGTTATTTTTGACATGGACGGAACGCTGGTCGACACCGAGCGTCTGGGCATCAAGGCATGGAAAGCGCCCGCCGCTGAGCTGGGTGTCGCGATTGATGACACGCTGATTCATCAATTTATCGGTCGCACGCTGCCCGATGTCATGGACATCCTTGAGGCGCATTGCGGCAGCAGAGAAACCGCTGAGGCGATCTATCATCGCCACAAGGAGATTCGCGACGAGATGGTCAAGACCGACCTGGAGCTTAAGGCCGGCGCCGCCGAGTGCATAGACGAGCTGCTGGCTGCGGGCTATCACGTGGGCCTTGCGACGTCATCGCGCCATGTCACGGCAGAACGCAACCTTAAGATGGTCGGCCTCTTTGACAAGTTTGAAACGGTGACCTGCGGCGAGGACGTCGTACACGGCAAGCCCGACCCCGAGATGTATCTGCTTGCCTGCGAGCGCGCGGGCTTTGCTCCCGAGGAATGTGCCGTGGTCGAGGATTCGCGCAACGGCTGCGTCTCGGGCATTACGGCTGGCTGTCACGTCTTTGCTGTCCCCGATATCGTGCCGCTTCCGCAGGACGTGGTGGACGGCTGCGAGGCGGTACTCGATACGCTATTCGATTTGACGGCGGCGGTCAAGGCCGTGCTCTAGACAATTGCGGTGTTGAAACGAGCAATTACCCACGTTTGCGCTTAAGCAAAAGGGGCCCGGCAATGGTCGGGCCCCTTTTGCTTAAGCGGCGACTTGGCATACTTGCGCGCGTGCTATAGATACGCGCCCAGGTTGATGGCGGTGGCTTCGGCGTGGTTGCTTGCCTGGGTGCTGGCGCGTTCCAGCAGGAACGGCCGCACGAGTTCTTGGCGGTTGATGTCCTCGATGGCTGTGACCGCGGTGACGGTGCGCGCTGCAGAGCCGATGCGGACGTGCTTGGTCTTTGCCGGCGCCTTGTTCTCGGTTTGCTCCATGAGCAATTGAACACCCTTGCGGCCAATTTCGTAGCCCGGCGGCGCCACGGTGGTAAGGGGGACCGACCCGCTCCAGGCAAGTGGATTGCCGTCGCAGCCGGCCACGCGGACCTGCTCGGGGACGGAGATGCCTTTGTCTATCAGCGCCGAGATAACGCCCGATGCCAGTACGTCGGTCAGGCCGATGACAAAATCGGGGCGCTCGTCGCCGGAGCGCTCGGCAATCTGGGCGCCGATGCTGTAGCCGTCGGCAGCGGTATTCCATTCGCCGGCGTCGATGACTTCGATCTTGATATCGGGGTGCAGGGCAAGGGCCTTGTGGATGCCAAGTACGCGCAGGGTGAGCTGCATAAATGCCGCTCTGCCCACAACGGTGATATGGCGTGCGCCACGGGCAACGGCGAGCTCGGCGATAATGCGCCCCTGCGCCTCGTTGTCGGCGGCCACGTAGTAACCGGGTTCGGAACAGTGGATGTCCAGATGGACGATCGGCACGGGCATCTTGGTCATAGCGGGGTGCCAGTCGGGGGACGCCATGGGCTGAACCATGACGCCGGACATCTGCGTGCCCATAAAGTAGCGCAGGTAATGGTCCTGGAGAATGCCGTCGTTATCGGCGTTGGCGATGAGCAGGTCGTAACCGTGCTTGCGGGCCTCGTTATGGGCGCCGCTGGCAATTTGGAGCGAGAAGCCGTGATCGAGACGGGGGAGGACCAGGCCAAAGGACTTGGTGGTGCCGCCTGCGAGCTGACGGGCACTTTGGTTGGGCAGGTAGCCAAGGCGATTGATGGTCTCGTTGATGAGCTTGAGGGTCTCGGGGCGCAGCTTTTCGGGATGGTTGAGCGCGTTGGAAACCGTGCCCAACGAAACCCCGGCCTCGCGCGCGACGTCGCTGATTTTTACCTTTGCCATAGCGGCCCCTTTGATGCGTTTCAAGTACAAGCCAGATTGTAGCATCCCAAACCTACCAAAAAGGGACAGGTTTATTTTGGCAGGTTTTATCTGGGGAAACGCCGTTGCCAGCGCGACCACCACGAAGTGGACAGGCACCTTTGTGGTGGTTTGAGCTGCCCGGGCCTTCAATTGTCTCGATCTGTAACATCTGGACGGCAAAACCGGCTCTACCTGTTACAGATCAAGACATAGTGCAGGGGTCGAACTGTAATGTCTCGATCTGTAACACTAAGCCGGCTTCCGGAGCCCCAGATGTTACAGATCGAGATCTTTCGCTGGGACAGAGCGCCGCCCCGTTCCAAACCACCACAAAGGTTCCTGTCCCCATTGTGGCGGTTTGGACCGGCTGGGCATGTGTGCATCGGGTGGTATCTAAGTTGAGATACCACTTCTGGTATATCAGCTTGCGCTTGCGTGAGTACAATACTCGAACGTTATACGTCTCAGCGCCCCCTGTGCGTGGACGTCTTGCAGTCACGCGAACGAAGGGATTTATCCTATGTGCGGAATTGTCGGCTACACCGGCTCTGATATTGCAAAGAACATCCTGGTCACGGGCCTCAAGCGTATGGAGTATCGCGGCTATGACTCCTCGGGCGTTGCGCTCGAGGTGGGCGAGGGCGCCGCGGCACACCTCGACGTCATCCGCCGCGTGGGCAAGGTCGCGGGCTTGGAGAGCGAGCTTTCCAATATCGATAGCGACGCAACCTGCGGTATCGGTCACACTCGCTGGGCTACCCACGGCAAGCCCTCCGTCGTTAACGCTCACCCCCACACCAGCTGCGACGGTCGTATCGCCATCGTCCACAACGGCATCATCGAGAACTTCGCCGAGCTGCGCGAAGAGCTGGAGGGCCGCGGCCATCACTTTAAGAGCGAGACCGATACCGAGGTCTTCGCGCATCTGATCGAAGAGGCCTATGCCGAGACACACGACCTGATGGCCTCCGTGCGCGAGGCTTGCACCCACGTGGTGGGCGCCTATGGCTTGGCCGCCGTGTGCGCCGACGAGCCTGGCGTAATCGCCGTGGCCCGCAAGGATTCCCCGATCGTGGTCGGCATGGGCGAGACCGGCTCCTACGTTGCCTCCGACGTGATCGCGCTCATCGACGCCACCCGCGATGTCGTGGTGCTCGAGGACGGTCAGTTTGCCAAACTCACGCCTGCGGGCGTCGAGTATGCCGACGAGGCCGGCAATGTCATCGAGCCCAAGGTCACCCACATCGATTGGGATCTGGATATGGCCGAAAAGGGCGGTTATCCCGACTTTATGCTCAAGGAGATTCACGAGCAGCCG
Organism: uncultured Collinsella sp.; assembly: GCA_900546825.1. Classification (GTDB taxonomy): domain Bacteria; phylum Actinomycetota; class Coriobacteriia; order Coriobacteriales; family Coriobacteriaceae; genus Collinsella. The sequence goes on from UREE01000021.1 coordinate 14,473, forward strand.
CGCGTCGTGCGCGATACTCTGGTGGGTCGTATGACCCCCGCCGGTGAGCTCGATATCGACGAGCTGGGCCTGTCCCTCGAGGAGCTCAACGACATCGATCGTGTCTACGTGATCGCCTGCGGCACCAGCTATCACGCCGGACTCATCGCCAAGAACCTTATTGAGGGCTGGGCTCGCATTCCCACCGAGGTCGAGGCTGCCAGCGAGTTCCGCTACCGCAACCCCATCATCACACCGACGACGCTCGTCGTCGCCGTGTCCCAGTCGGGCGAGACGGCCGATACCCTTGCCGCCATTCGTGACGCGCGCATCAAGGGCGCCAAGGTCTTTGGCATCACCAACGTGGTGGGCAGCCCCGTGGCGCGTGAGAGCGACGGCGTCATCTACACCAAGGCCAACAAGGAGATCGCGGTCGCCTCGACCAAGAGCTTCATCGGCCAGGTCGTGAGCCTGACGCTGCTGGCTTTGCTGTTGGCGCAGGTTAAGTACCGTCTGACCACCAAACAGGCGCGCATGCTGTTCCGCGAGCTTTCCGATACGGCCGAGCAGATTCAGTGGATTTTGGATACCCAGACCGAGGCCGTGCATGAGGCCGCCCTGCTGTGCAAGGACGCGCAGTCGGCGCTGTTCGTGGGTCGTGGCATGGGTGCTGCTATTTCCTACGAGGGCGCGCTCAAGCTCAAAGAGGTCAGCTACCTGCACGCCGAGGCCTACGCCGCCGGCGAGATGAAGCACGGCCCCATTGCCCTGATTGACCCGGGTTTCCCTGTCATCGCTGTGGCCACCAAGAGTGCCACCTACGACAAGACCGTGTCGAACCTTATGGAGTGCAAGGCGCGCGGCGCCAAGGTTATTGTCGTTGCCACCGAGGGTGACGAGGAAATCAACAAGATTGCCGACTGCATCATTCGTGTGCCGGCCGTCCGCGACGTGTTTAGCCCCATCACGGCGAGCGTCCCACTGCAGTTGCTTGCCCGCGAGGTGGCCATCCTGCGCGGCTGCGACGTCGATCAGCCCCGTAACCTGGCAAAGAGTGTCACAGTCGAGTAGTTGGTTCCGCCGTTATAACGACCAAGGCCCGGCTCCGCGTCATCAGACAGAGCCGGGCCTTTTTGTACGGAGAAACCACCACAAAGGTGTCTGTCCCCTTTGTGGTGGTTTTGGCAGGTTAGCGGAGCTTGCTGGTCTCGAAGTACTTGGGATATTGGTCCAGGACCTCGGTCTGGTTGCGGAACATCATATGCAGGTGCTTGCTGACCAAAAAGCTCGCTTCGATGGGGTCGCGACCGGCGATAGCGCGGCGAATCTGCTTGTGCTCGTTCACGATGTCCTGATTGTCGAGAACCTGCGTGGCGGCGCGCAGCCAGCGGAAGCGCTCCAGGTCGGCATTGGTCTCTTCGAGCCACGACCACACGGTGCTACGGCATGCGATGCTAAAGATCATGCGGTGCATGAGGTTGTCGCTTAAAAAGAAGCCGATGCGATCCTCTTCGGCCATGGCCTTTTCCTGCAACGCGATGGCCCGGTCGAGCTGCTCGACGCCTGCCGAGGTGGCGCGCGCGCAGCACTCTACAATCACCTGTTTTTCCAGGTGCTCGCGAATGTAGCAGGCACTCTCGGCAAGGGTGAGGTTGATGGGCGAGACATAGGTGCCGCTTTGGGGCACGGTGCGCACCAGGCCCTCTTGCGCCAGACGCACCAGTGCCTCGCGCACAGGGGTGCGCCCCATATCCAGGTCGTCGCACAGCTGCTTGACGCCCAGCTTTTCGCCCGGTTTGTAGTCCAGATAGACGATCTTGCGTCGAATGGTGTGGTAGGACTGGTCCTGTAGGCTTGTTTCTTGCTCGCCGATGTGCATCGATTCTTCCATAGCGCCTCACAAACGTTCTTCCACACTCATATGTCAGTTGTTTATTATGCCGCGAATCAGTTCTCTGCGGTGGAAATTCAATCGCCGCCCGATAACTTTTGCGACATTTTTGCCTGCGTTTGTACGGGATTGTGCTCAACGTTGCCGTATCATAAGCCGTCGCAAACGTGAAATAGAAAGAAGGAATCCCATATGCAACTGGCGAATACCGTACGCGAGCGCTGGAAGGGCGTCTTATTCTGCCTGATCGTCGCCATTCCCGCGACGTTGCTCGGCAAACAAATTGAGGTGGTCGGCGGGCCGGTATTTGCCATCCTCATCGGCATGGTTCTGGCACTTGTCTTTCCCAAGCATCGTCGTGAGCCGCTTGCCGCCGGCGTTACCTATACGTCCAAAAAGATCTTGCAGTACGCGGTCATCCTGCTTGGCTTTGGCATGAACCTCTCGCAGATTCTGTCCAAGGGCGCCCAGTCGCTGCCGATTATCGTGGCGACGATCTCGACCTCGCTTGTCATTGCCTTTGTGCTCTGCCGCGTCATGAACGTGCCGGGTAAGATCGCGACGCTTGTGGGTGTGGGTTCGTCGATTTGCGGCGGTTCTGCCATCGCCGCGACCGCGCCCGTCATCGATGCCGACGATCGCGAGATTGCCCAGGCTATTTCGGTCATCTTCCTGTTTAACGTTATCGCGGCGCTCGTGTTTCCAACGCTCGGCGGTATGCTCGGACTGACCAACGAGGGCTTTGGCCTGTTTGCTGGCACCGCCGTCAACGACACCTCGTCCGTAACGGCTGCGGCGAGTGCTTGGGACAGTATGCATCCCGGTGCCAATGTGCTCGAGAGCGCCACGGTGGTCAAGCTCACCAGGACGCTGGCCATTATTCCCATCACGTTGGTCCTCGCATGCTGGCAGATGCATCTGGCGCGTAAGGCCGGCGGCGACGCCAAAAGCACGTTTTCGCTTAAACGCGCGTTTCCCATGTTCGTCCTGTTCTTTGTGCTGGCAAGCGTGGTCACCACGGTGTTTCAGCTTCCCACGTCCATTACGGCGCCCATCAAGGAGCTTTCGAAGTTCTTTATCGTGATGGCCATGGCGGCTATTGGCTTTAATACCGATATCGTCGAGCTGGTCAAAAAGGGCGGCAAGCCCATCGCGCTGGGCTTTTGCTGCTGGATTGGCATTGCGTGCATGAGCTTGGGAATGCAGCACGTGCTGGGAATCTGGTAGAGAAGTAGCTTATTCGCGTGCTGGTTGCTGGTTGCTGGTGAGCGCAAGCCTGCGGTGGAGCGATAGGAGCTCTTGCGGGTATGGCTTGTAAGTCCCGAAGAGCTCTTATCGCCCCGCCAGGATGGCGATGCGGGGCAACACCTATACTCGCAGGACGGCGCTTTCTGCCCTATAGTGTTTGGTGAGCAATATCGTTCAATTTTGAAACACTCGGTCGTGCGACCGTCGGCGGTTGCACGTCGCCGCGGACAGGGGCAAATCATGGATAGCGATGCCAAGCTGAACATCTTGACCGAGGCCCTGGCTGCTGCCGGGGCCTCGGCATTGGCAATCGATGCGCGTGGGGACGTCGCGATTTCGACCATGAATGACGCGGCGCTTGAGCGGGATGTGGCAGCTTTTGTTGCCGAACGCCTCGACCGTATAGGAGACGGCGCGCGTCTGGTTATGGGGCGTGCGGGTACGCGCCTGAGCCTGACCGTTCGCTCCGTCGACAAAGAGGGCGGGGGCCTTTGGGTCGTCGTGGTCCGCGAGGTGCGCGGCGCCGCGGCGCACGCGGGCATCGAGTGGCTCAACGCCGACGAAGTTGAGGCCCGCTACGAATCGAGCGCGTACGGCATCGTTGAGGGGCCTGCCTCGGTGGCTGCGCCGGTCGCCGAGAGCTACGCGCGCGGTGTGCCCCTTATGCTCGAGGGCGAGCTGGGAACGGGTCAGGTCGAGATTGCCATGCGCCTCTATCTGGACGGTCCTTTTGTCGATCAGCCCTTTGTTGCCGTTGCGCTCGATGAGCTAACGGATCGCGGCTGGCGCCATCTGCTCAAAAGCGCCGAATCGCCGTTGTTCCAAACGGGGCTGACACTTTGCATTGAGGGCTGGAACACGGTTGGCCCCCAGCGTCTCCGCGAGCTCGTTTCCACGATGGCCGACACCGCGTTGGCGACGCGCTGCCATGTGGTGCTGACGGCGAATGACATGCCGGGCGGCAGCGAAAGTGATCAAGCCGCCTTTGTGACCGAGCGCTTCGCCTGTGCGGTGAGCGTGGCGCCGGCAATCGTCGAGCAGGGAGCCACGTCGCAAAAGATTGCGCGCTATTTGGAATATCTCGCTGGTGCATTTGGGACGGCAGCGCCCACGCTGTCTGCCGCGGCGACGAAGGCGCTCGATGCTTACCGCTGGCCGCGCAATTATCTGCAGCTCCGCGAGGTCTCGGAACGACTGTATATATTGGTGGGGGCGGGCACGGTGGATCGCGCTGTGGCGGAGGAAGTGCTAGCCCAAGAGGACGTGATTAAGACCGCAACCTTTGGCGCCCCGACACTCGAAAGCGACCTGTATATCCTGCGACCGCTGGCCGATACCGAGCGAGATATCGCGCATCTGGTTGTAGATCATCTCCACGGCAACCGAACCCGTGCGGCGGAGGTGCTGGGCATAAGCCGAACAACGCTGTGGCGCTTACTGAAGGACGATGACCGTTGAGCGAGGCGCCCGTGACCGCGCGCGACGCGTGTGCTACAGTCCAAAGCGTTATTGTTTCGATTTGGTTACGGCGTGCGGGGGCGTATGGCTGAGACTACAAAACCGAGCCGCAGAAGGCGGAGCGCCGCGCCGGTTAACCGACGCACAACATCGGTGACGTGGGGCAAACACGCCTCGGGGTTTGACGGCTCGTTCAAGCGCACTAAATACGGCTATCCTTCGACAGGTGCCCGCTTGGCAATGCAGGCAGAGTCCTCGCTGTGGGACCGCAAACGCGTGGTGGGCTCAAAGCTCAAGCACGACGGCACGCTCGGCTACATCAGCCGCGGGGCGGCTCGTCGCAGCGGACTCAATCCGGCTGGTTGGCATCGTTATGTTCCGATCGCGGTCGTCGTTGCAGTGATCGTCATCGCACTCGCTGCGCTTGGCTACGCCGGCGACGGTGCCAACTTGGACGCGATGTTTAAATCGCCCGAGCTCGCGCATGCAGGCACAGAAATAGTCGAGGGCGCTCGGACCCAGACGGGCGTCGCGCCCCAGCGCGGTATCGTTGCGGCAGCCTCCACCATCGCCGATGCGCAAAAGGACGAGGGCGAACAGGGCGACGGCGCCGAAACGACCCACACGAACGAAACGACGACAACTCCATCGGCAAGATAAGTTGCGAGTGGGGTGGCTAAAATAGCCTCGTCCCAAATTAGCTACCCCTATGACGCTCTTGGGTTACCTTACGTAGACGACGTTGTCGCGGCGGGGTTTGGGCTCGGGTAGCGTGTCCTCGGCATAGCCCAGAATGCAGTGACCGACACCGCGCAGGCTGCCGTCGGCGGGCAGGCTCCAGCTGGCCAGCAGCTCCAGGCCCTCGGGCGAGTCAAAGACCTCATGCGCGCGGTGAATCCAGCATGAATCGACACCCAGTGCATAGGCGGCGTTGAGCAAGTTGCCCATGGCGAGCGAGCCGTCTTCCAGATGCGTGGGCACGTTGCGGTCGACCAGTACCACCACAACCGTTTTGGCTCCGTAGAAGGGGTCGCCGTTGCTACCCATGACTTGGGCGTTAAGCTGCGAGAGACGCTCGACGGTCGCGGGATCGGTGACGGCGACAAACGTCACCGGCTGGCGGCCCATGCCGCTCGGTGCATATTGGCCGGCTTCGATAATACGTGCAAGCTTTTCGGCCTCGACGGGACGATCGCTGTATTTGCGGCAGCTGCGGCGGTGAATGAGCGCTTCGATAGTCTCCATGGTGCCTCCTTGTAGTGGCGTTGCAGATGCCCCGTTCATACCCGTCGGGCTCAAACGATAGACGGTCAATTGCCCGGCCAAAAGGATAGATTCCAATTGGGAAAGTAGGTTTGCATAAAAGTACCTTCAGAATGTGACAAACAAATGGGATGGTTAAACGTTTTATCCCGTCTACCCTGCGGTTTTTTACCACTTGCCTAAATGACGAACGTATAACCTCTGATAAAGGTTTTACTAAAGGAGTACCAACGTTTATCAATGCGCCGTGGTGGCGCCGGGCCAGGAGGTAACTATCATGTTCCAGGCTGGAGATGTCGTCGAGACCGACTTCGAAGGATTTCTGAAGCTGCTGCGTTCCAAGACGCGCGCTTTTGTGACGATTGACGATCACGAGTACTACATCACGCACACCGATGGCTATTGGCGTGTTCAGGATTGCGAGGCCCTCAACGACAAGGGCCACTTTACTGACTGCTCCGAGCTGGTCAATACGGTCTGCGAGGTTGTTGAGCTGCCTTGGATTTGCGGCAAGAGCCTGCATGACAGCTTTGCGGGCGCTACGGTCTACGAGGCCGTCGCTGCCTAACAGGCAATAAAACCCGATTTTCACGTGACCGCTGGCGCCGCCCCCGCGCCGGCGGTCTTTTTCTGCCGATAGGCCATAAAAGTGCACGCGTTTGCGGAGAGCCTGTTGACGATAGTCAAAACTCGGACTAATCTAGAGATATAAAATTGGTCAAAAATCGGACAATCGAATGGTGGGATAGATGAATAGTGCGGTTACGCTGGTCGACTTCGACCGGTTGCTCAATGGACTCGACCATATCTATTCGGAGTTCTCGCGCGCCTGCGGCCTTTCGGACTGCGCTTACTGGATGCTCGTCGATACCAGCACGGCGGGCGGCAGTATTGCCGTAAGCCGTCTGACAAGCGAATGGTTCTACAGCAAGCAGACCATCAACTCGGCCATTAAAACCTTGACGGCGCGGGGCTTCGCAACGTTGGAGTTTGCCGAAGGCAGTCGTAAGAACAAGGTTGTGAGCCTGACCGAAGAGGGCAGGCGATTTGCCGAGCGTTATGCGCTGCCGGCACTCAAGGCCGAGCAGCGAGCCTTTGGCGCGCTTGAGCCGTGTGAGCAGCGCGAGATTATGCGCTTGATCGGAAAATTCTCTCAGGTGCTCAGTGAGGAGTGCGAGGCATTTAAGCAGCATATCGCTGCCGAGAGCCAAGCCGAGAATCAAGGTGAGGGGGAGTCGTGCGACTGTTAATGAGGTTTCTGAAGCCCTATCGAGGGCTTATCGCAGTGACGCTGCTGGTGCTGCTGGTTGATAACGTCGGCACGCTGTTGGTTCCCACGATGCTGGCGAACATGGTCAACACCGGTATCACCACGGGTGATGTCGACTACATTTTGCGCAATGGCCTCTACATGCTTATCGCGACCGGCATGGCCAGCGGCGGCGCGGTGCTGGGCTGCTATCTTTCGGCGCGCTTGGCCGCCAACGTGGCCTGCGATATCCGCAATGCCGTGTACGACAAGTCGCTCGAGCTCGCGGCCAGCGACTTTGAGCGCTTTGGCACCGGATCGATGATCACGCGCTCGCTCAACGACATCAACGTGATCCAGCAGGCGATTCTGCAGACGATTCAACTGGTGCTGCCGGTGCCGTTTTTGGCCGTGGCGGGCATCATCTTCGCCTGGTTTATCGATCCCGCCATGGGCACGCTGCTGGGCGTCGTGGTTGCGATTGTGCTGGTGGCGGCGGTCTTTACGGTTGCCAACGCGGCTCCGATCTTTATGCGCTTGCAGAGCTTTATCGACCGCATGAACGTGGTGCTGCGCGAAAACATCGTGGGCGTGCGCGTCATCCGTGCGTTTAACAAGGAGCGTCACGAGGAGCGGCGCCTGGACGAGGTGTTCAGCGACTACGCCGCCAACGCCATCAAAGTCAACCACCTGTTTGTGGGCCTCGACAGCTCAAGCTTCTTTTTGATGAACATCGCCGAGGTAGCGGTGCTGTGGGTTGGCGGCAACCGCGTGGGCGCCCACGCCATGCAGATCGCGAGCATCTCGGCGGTGCTGGAGTACGCGCTTCTGATCCTGTTCTTTGTGATGATGGCGCAGATGGTGGTGCTAACGCTGCCACGCGCCGCGGCATGTCTAAGCCGTGCACAGCAAGTGCTGGAGATTGAGCCGAGCATCGTCGATGGCCAGCGTACGCTTGATGCGGCCGCGTCCGACTCAAAGGACGGGGCTGATGCGGTTGCCGTGTTCGATCATATGTCGTTTCGCTTTGACGACGCCGACGAGGACACGCTGTGCGATCTGAACTTTACCTGTCGTCGCGGTCAGACGACAGCGATTGTGGGCTCGACGGGCTCGGGCAAGTCAACGGTGGCAAAGCTTCTGTTGCGCTTCCACGATGCCACGAAGGGTGCCATTCGCTTGAGCGGCGTCGATTTGCGCGAGCTTTCGCAAGGTGAGATTCGCGGGCGCATCGCCTACGTGCCGCAGAAGGCGTGGCTGTTCTCGGGCACCGTGGCAAGCAACCTGCGCTTTGGCAACGAAGACGCGACCGAGGCGGACATGCTTCATGCGCTGCAGGTTGCCCAGAGCACCTTTGTGCTCGATCAGCCGCAGGGGCTCGATACCCCGGTGGTGCAGGGCGGTACGAACTTTTCGGGCGGCCAGCGCCAACGTCTGGCCATCGCCCGTGCGCTCATGAAGCATGCCGATCTATATATCTTCGACGATAGTTTTTCGGCCCTGGACTTTAAGACCGATGCGGCCCTGCGCCATGCGCTGCAGGACGAGACGCGCGACGCCGCGGTGCTCATCATCGCGCAGCGCATCTCGACGATTCTGCACGCCGACCAGATTGTCGTGCTCAAGGATGGCGAGGTCGTGGGCCTGGGCACGCATGGCGAGCTTATGGAAACCTGCGAGGTGTACCGCGCCATCGCGGAATCGCAGATGAAGGGAGGTGAGTAGCATGACCGAGGAGCTCGAGAAGCAGGGCGGCGTTGATGACGCCGTTGCCGCGGGGCTGGTCGAGGAAACGGCTGTCACGTCGACCGAGCTGGATGACGCCGCCAAGGCTGCAGTCGAGCGCGAGGCTCGCCGCCAAGCGCTCTACGAGGAAAACGAGCGTGCCGAGGACGAGCGTGCCCGCGCCGAGGCAGAGCGTATGCGCGACGTGGACGACGAAGAAGAGGGCGAGACGCCCCGGGATACCTGGGCGACGGTGCGCCGCCTGTGGAGCGAGGCCGTCGGCGACCATTGGCGCTTCTACATCGTGTTTGCGAGCATTGTGTTCTATGTTATCTTTAACACCGCTGCACCGGCATATAGCGCCCGCGTGATCGATGAGCTGTGGGGCCACATTCAGGTGGCGTTTGCCAACGGAACCACCTTCAACATCACCTGGGAGAACTGCGGCAAGACCATCTTCGTCTACTTTATGATCTGGACTGCCGCTGCCTCGTTCTATGCGCTCCAGAGCTTTTTGATGTCGAGCGTGGCCGAACGCCTCAACCTGCGTCTACGCAACCGCATCGCACAAAAGCTCAACCGTCTGCCGCTTGCCTTCTTTGACGCGCATCGTCCCGGTGAGGTCGTCAGCCGTGCGACCAACGACTTGGACAAGATGTCCGAGAGCATGCAGCGCGGATTGCTGCAGCTGCTTGTGTCGATCGGCACCGTGGTGGGCGCCGTGGGCGTGATGTTCGTGTTTAGCGTGCCGCTTACGCTAGTCTTTTTGTTCTTTACGGCGTTGTCGCTGCTGGTGACCAAGGTGGTTTCGCGCCGTACGCATGATGTGACGGGCGAGCGTCAGGAGTGGGTGTCCAAAATCACGAGCGCGGTCGAGGAAGGCTATTCGGGCCGTTTGGTGATTCGCGCATTCAACCGCGAGCACCAGAGCTCTGCCGAGGTGCACGAGGCCTCGGGCGAGCTGGCGCGCGTGAGCACCAAGGCCGACTTTATGATCAACGCCGTCGGACCCGCGGTTCGCTTTATTGGTCGCCTGGCGCAGATTGTGATTGCGCTCGTGGGCTGCAGCATGCTGGTCGCCGGTCACATGACCGTCGGCGTGTTCCAGGCGTTCTTCCAGTTTATCTACGAGGCGTCCGAACCCATGACGCAGCTGTCGTTCACTTTTAACTCGCTGCAGAGCGCGCTGGCGAGTGCGGAGCGCGTTTTCGACCTGCTTGATGAGCCCGAGATAGAGGCCGATCCGCTGCCGGACGAGGCCGCCAAGCTGCCGGGTCGCATTGAGGGCCGCGTCGCTTTTGAGCACGTGCGCTTTGGCTATGCGCCCGACAAGCCGCTCATGCGCGACGTGTCGTTTACCGCCGAGCCGGGCCAGAAGATTGCCGTGGTGGGAACCACGGGCGCAGGCAAGACGACGCTCATCAACCTGCTCATGCGCTTCTACGAGATTGACGGCGGGCGTATTACGCTCGACGGCGTGGATACGAGCCGCATGGATCGCGGCGAGCTGCGACAGCAGTTTGGCATGGTGCTACAGGACGCCTGGCTGTTCGACGGCACGATTGCCGAGAACATCGCCTACGGCTGCCCCGAGGCAACGCGCGAGGAGATTGTTGCGGCCGCTCGCGCCGCCCAGGTCGACTTCTTTGTGCGCACCATGCCTCAGGGCTACGACACGCGCGTAGCCAACGATGCCGAAAGCATCAGCCAGGGCCAGCGTCAGCTGCTGACCATCGCACGCGTGCTGCTCAACAACCCGGCGATTCTCATCCTGGACGAGGCGACCTCAAGTGTGGACACGCGCACCGAGCTTGCTATCGGCCGCGCCATGGACGCGCTCATGCGCGGGCGCACGAGCTTTGTGATCGCGCATCGCCTGTCGACGATCGTGGACGCCGACCTGATCTTGGTCATGGATCACGGCAACATTATCGAGCAAGGCACGCATAAGGAACTGCTGGCTGCCGAGGGTGCTTACGCCGACCTCTATCTGAGTCAGTTCGCATAATGTGACAAAGGGACAGTCCCGCATGTCACATCAAAAGGAATGGCGCGCCGGGGATTGATTCCCTGGCGCGCCTTTTGCGTCGGTGCCGATATTGTTTTGTGCCGCTTGCGTTCCTAACGTTCGTCCATGAGCTTGGCGACGAGGGCCTTGAGCTCGGCCACCTCTCGCTCGAGTTCTTTGACGCGGCGGGCATTCTCGGTGATGCCCTGGCGGTTGAGGGCACTCTGCTCGGCGGCGTCATCGGGCATGTACTCGCGATGCTGCTTGGCGTCGAAACTCTCCTCGAACACACGGCAGCCGTTGCGCTTGATGATGCGTCCTGGCACGCCCACGACGGTGCAGTTGTCGGGCACGTCCTTGACGACAACCGAGTTGCCGCCGATTTTGACGTTGTTGCCGATGCGGATGTTGCCGAGCACCTTGGCGCCTGTGCCCACGGTGACGTTGTTGCCCAGGGTGGGGTGGCGTTTGCCGGTCTCGTTGCCGGTACCGCCGAGCGTGACGCCCTGGTAGAGCACGCAGTTGTCGCCCACGATGGTGGTCTCGCCGATGACGACGCCCATGGCATGGTCGATAAAGAAGTGCTTGCCGATCTGTGCGGCGGGATGAATCTCGACGCCGGTGATGTGGCGGGTGATTTGCGAGAGCACGCGGGCGAGCGAGCGATGACCGTGCTCCCAGAGCCAGTGCTCGGGCACGTGGTTCCACTTGGCGTGCAGGCCAGGATAGGAAAGGAAGATGACTAGACCGTTTTGCGCGGCGGGATCCTGCGCTTGGACGGTCTTGATGTCCTCGCGAATGGTATTGATAAAGCTCACCGGCCGCCCTCCCTTAGCGCCATGGCAATGCGATTCAATAAAGTATAGCGATTCGCTAGGGATTAGGAAGGACAATCTTGGCGGCATTGCGCAACAGGTGTCAGTTATGCAAACTTGCTGGTAATGGGGTCATGCTTTTGTGGGGTTGCGCACGAGGGGGCGCCGCAACCGTATACTGGTCAACTTGGACGTATCCGCGCCCACAACTGAGAGGTTTAACTTCATGGGTTTCATTAATTTTATCGCCGAGCTGCTTAAGGATCCGCGCACTGCGATCGCCAGTTGGATCGCCGCCGGCCCGCTCATGGCCTACGGCTGTGTGTTCCTAATCATCTTTATCGAAACGGGCGTGGTGTTCTTCCCGTTCCTTCCCGGCGATTCGCTGCTGTTTGCCTCGGGCTTCTTTGCCCACAACGGCGGCTTTAACATCGTGGCCCTGTTGGCCGTCGCATGGGCCGCAGCCATCCTGGGCGATCAGTGCAACTTTATGATCGGCCACTTCTTTGGCCGCAAGATCATCGCCTCGGGCAAGGTAAAGGCCATGACGCCCGAGCGCATCAAAAAGTCCGAGGATTTCCTGGATAAGTGGGGCCATCTGGCCATCTTCCTCGGTCGCTTCTTCCCGTTTATTCGCACCTTTGTGCCTTTTATCGCCGGCATGGGCGGCATGCACTGGCGCAACTTTGTCATCTTTAACGTGCTGGGTGGCATTACCTGGTCGACGGTCTTTACGCTGCTGGGCTACTTCTTTGGCGGCATCCCCTTTGTGCAGGAGCACTTTGAGCTGCTGATTATCGGCATCGTCGCCGTGTCGATTATCCCGACCGTGGTCGGCCTGGTTAAGGCAAAGCTGGGCAAACAGAACGCGTAGCTCGAGATAGCGCGCAAACCGTGCCGTTGAGGCCCGTCACCGATTACGGTGGCGGGCTTCTCTAGCTTCGGTCAAATGAAAATACTTTAGTTAGTTAAAGAAAAACGTTTTATCTGATGCGTGTGCGGAGTACAATCTCGTGCATGCGAATCGACGTGTCATCGGCTTCGATGTCGTCCGCGTGTCCCGTCCGGCTCTACGCTCCGGGCGTGTGACGTTGCGACGCGGTCGGCCCCGGTCCTTGCGTGCGGGTTCGTGAGTATGCAACTGTGTATGTAAGGAGCGACATATGACTGTCGAGAAGAAGGATATCGATTGGGGTAGCCTCGGCTTTGGCTACATGAAGACCGATTACAGCTACGAGGCTCATTGGAAGGATGGCGAGTGGGACGAGGGCGGCCTGACCACCGACCACACCCTGCATGTCTCCGAGTGCGGCGGCATCTTCCATTACTGCCAGGAGGTCTTTGAGGGCCTGAAGGCCTACACCGCCGAGGACGGCAGCATCGTCTGTTTCCGTCCCGATATGAACGCCGAGCGTATGTACAATTCCGCCCAGCGTCTGGAGATGCCCCCGTTCCCCAAGGACAAGTTTGTCGAGGCCGTCAAGCAGGTCGTTTCTGCCAACGCCGCCTGGGTTCCGCCCTTCGGCTCTGGCGCAACCCTGTATGTGCGTCCGTTTATGATCGGCTCCGGTGACGTGATCGGCGTGGCTCCCGCTCCTGAGTACACGTTCCGTATTCTCGTGACCCCGGTCGGTCCGTACTTTAAGGGTGGCCTCAAGCCCGTCAAGCTGCGCGTTTCCGAGTACGATCGCGCCGCACCGCATGGCACCGGCAACATCAAGGCCGGCCTCAACTACGCCATGTCCCTGAAGCCCACGATGGAGGCTCACCGCGAGGGCTATGCCGAGAACCTGTATCTCGACTCCGAGTCCCGCACCTATGTCGAGGAGACCGGTGGCGCCAACGTCCTGTTCGTGAAGGAGGACGGCACGCTTGTCGTCCCGCAGTCGCACACCGACTCCATTCTTCCCTCCATCACCCGCCGTTCGCTCGTTCAGGTTGCTCAGGACCTGGGCATGACCGTCGACCAGCGTCCCGTCGAGTGGGCCGAGGTCAAGGCCGGCACCTTTGTTGAGTGCGGCCTGTGCGGCACCGCTGCCGTTATCTCCCCGGTCGGCGAGATCGACAACAAGGTCTACGGTGCCGACGAAACTGTGACCTTCCCGGCTGGCTACACCGAGATCGGCCCCGTGATGAAGAAACTTCGCGAGACCCTGACGGGCATCCAGTCTGGTGCTGTTGAGGATAAGCACAACTGGGTTTACACCGTCGCGTAATTTGTCTTACCCGTCCGGGCGGAGAGCAAGTTCCCTCCCGGCGCGTCCTCGGACATGCAAGAAGCCCTCGCTGCGCACTTCGTGCGGCGAGGGCTTCT
>UREE01000022.1 GCA_900546825.1 uncultured Collinsella sp.
CGCGGCTGATCCGGTCCGACCGGGCCGCGCGGCAAGGAGATATATTGCCAGACCGCGAAGCCTTGTGGGACGTCAATTCCGCTCTTCACAAGTCCTACACAACATATCGCTTTCTATAGGTAATAGAAAGACTGGCGCGGATCTTCCGCACATATCAGATGATGACCCTTTGGTTCAGGAATATATAGAGATCGGTCACCTGTAAGTGTTTATCTACCCGCGCTTTTAGCAATGTAAACCGCACTTCAGATAAAAAGAGGGAGCGCCGCGCACAACGCGACACTCCCCTAGCGATTCAACAGAATCTATTAGGCCTCGAGAGCCTTCTTGGCAATGGCAGCCAGCTCGTTGAAGGACTCGATGTCCTCGTAAGCCATCTGAGCCAGGACCTTGCGGTCGAGCTCGATGCCGGCAACCTTCAGGCCGTGCATGAACTGAGAGTAAGAGATGTCGTTCAGGCGAGCAGCAGCGTTGATACGGGTGATCCAGAGAGAACGGATCTCGCGCTTCTTGTTGCGGCGATCACGATACTGATACTGCAGGGAGTGCTGGACCTGCTCTTTAGCATGCTTGTAAGTACGCGAAGCGGCACCGTAGTAACCCTTCGCACGGTGCATAACGGTACGGCGCTTCTTCTTGGCGGCAACAGCGCGCTTAATACGTGCCATGTTCTATCAACTCCTAGACGGTAAAACGAAAAACGGGAACGCGAACTTAGGCGAGACGCGACTTGATGACCTTGCGGTCGGCAGCGGCGATCTCGGTCTCCTGACGGAAGCCACGCTTACGCTTGGTGGACTTCTTGCTCAGGATGTGGCTCTTGAAAGCCTTGGCGCGCATAAGCTTGCCGGTACCAGTCTTGCGGAAACGCTTCTTGGTGCCGCTGTGGGACTTCATCTTAGGCATGAAATACTCCTTAATCGGTTACAGAACACTAGTTACTTGCTATCGCTTGCCGCTTTATCCTCATCGAAGGCGCCCTTAATCGGGGCGAGCAGCATAAGCATGTTACGGCCTTCCATCTTAGGCTTGGACTCGACCGTAGCGTAAGGCTTGAGATCCTCGGCGAGACGCTCGAGAACGTTAAGGCCCTGCTCCGGGTGAGCCATCTCACGGCCGCGGAACATGATGGTGATCTTAACGCGTGCGCCCTTCTTGAGGAAACGCAGAACGTGGCCCTTCTTGGTCTCGTAGTCGCCAACGTCGATCTTGGGTCGGAACTTCATTTCCTTGACCTCGACCTTGGACTGGTTCTTACGAGCAGCCTTGGCCTTCATGGCCTGCTGGTACTTGAACTTACCGTAGTCCATGACCTTGCAGACCGGCGGCTCCGCGTTGGGAGCGATCTCGACCAGGTCGAGACCCTGATCGTCGGCGACGCGCTGGGCATCGCGGATGGCGAACAGGCCGAGCTGAGAGCCATCGACGCCAATCAAACGACACGAAGATGCAGTGATCTCGTCGTTGATGCGGGTGTCATCAGACTTAGCTATTTTCCCTACCTCCATTCATAAAAAAAATAACCCGGCGCTTCTCAGCAACCAGGTCGTACACATAGACTTCCTCGATTTGAGGAAGGGAATCTAAGTTGTATGACCAGTCAGCTGCTCATTGGCGCCAAAAGGTGGGAACCCTCAGGTTCCTCTTTAGGGCATTGCGGGAACAACGCCTTGCGAATAATAACACGTACAGCGCGTTATCACATTACGTACACGAAAAAGGGACCTTGACCCCCTTGAACACTCGCTTGCATGTATGGTGCTCGAGACGAGACTCGAAGGGCCTTCGCTTCGCGAAGCCCCGGGCTTCGGGCGCGTGGCGCCCTCGCCACGCTCCGCTACAAACAGGCCACAGGCCTGTTTGCTTAACGCTTCGCGCGCTCACGCGAGTTCGGCACGAAAAAGGGGGCCGCAACCCCCTTGAACGCTCGCTTGCATGAATGGTGCCCGAGGCGAGACTCGAACTCGCACGTTGTTGCCAACGGTGGATTTTGAGTCCACTGCGTCTGCCAATTCCGCCACTCGGGCACGCAATGCGTGAGTTAGTTTATCACAGCTTTCTACCGATTAGTCCGAAAATGGAACTTCGAGCATTTCGATGAGTTCGACCGTGCGGAGCATCTCGCGCCAACGGCATCCGCGACCGTCGACCGAAGCCTCACCCATCTGGTTATCGTAAGGGTCCTCGCGCATGCCGTCGAAAGAGGGCTCAAACTCTGCCTGGAATCGATTGTTGGCCACCATACGCCACGGGTCGAGATTGCCAAAGTAGTGACGGCGGCGCCACTCCTCCCCCATCCTGCGAGCAGAAGATCCAAATGACACGTCGGCGTTGAGCCAACCGGTCTGCGGCGTATAGAACTCTGCCCAGTCGTGCGACCCCACCGAATCGGGCGCAACATACAGGCCGCTCTGCCAACGGGCAGGCACGCCCGCGATACGGCACATGGTGATAAACGTGAGCACCATAACGCCGCAATCGCCGCGGAGCGAATGCGCGCAGTCATCGGCAATAGATCCCAAAAGCAAGTACGGCGGCTGATAGCGATAGTCGATATGCTGCGTCAGGTAATCATAGATAGCACGGGCGCGATCGAGCGGATCCTCGAGTCCGTCAACAACACTGGCCGTCAGCTGCTGCAGATACGGCGTAAATGCAATGTGCGGACGGTCCTCGGAAATATCCTCGGGCAGAGGCGCGTCCATACGCGGGTGAACCGGAAGTGTGCCACCGTAGACATCACAATAAGCAGCATCGATGTGATAACGATAGGTCACCGAAAATAAGTGCTCGCTCGAGGAAGACCACGAGGCGGTACGCGCCGAAGCATTCGCGGGAGCAACAGCGCCCTCCGGCGTCATGTCGAGAATCTCGACCCGAGACTGCTGACGGCAGGCAGCCGCGACGGGAAGCCAAGCGCAAACGGTCTCCCCTTCCAGAGCGCCGGGGACAGACACGGACGCTTTAAGCGTAATGACGCGAGCCAATCCGTTTTGCGACTCCATCTCCTTGAGCATCTCGTTGCGCAGTGCTACTCCGTCCGTAGAATCGGGCCGCATGCCGGGAACCTCTTTGGGATATACGCGAAGCGAATCGAGGAAGTTGTCGAGAACGAACAGTTCGCCATCGATAAAGCGCCAGTCAATACGCTTACGATTAATCAGGTCATCAAACTGCTCTTCGGTAAACTCTGGCCACTCCTCGCGAATCATCGCAATAGCCTGATCGCGCGACACCGAAAAATGAAGCGGCGTCTCGAGCATGCGATACCGCTCGGCACGAACACAAGCAGCCAGCGAAGGCTCGGGGTTCTGCTCCAAAAGGCGATCGCAGGCAGCAACAGCCTGCGTCAAATACCCCGCATCCTTAAGACGAAGAATCTCGGGCGGTAGCCCAATATCGAGATGGCGAAAATCATCACAGCAGACATCAACAGAGCAACCAACAGGACCTTCGTCAATAACCTTCCCATCCGAAGGCAGCACATTAATAACAGCCATACCAAAACTCCAAGTCACTAGAACGCTTGAAGCCCATTGTAGCGAGATAAAAAGAAAGCCCCAACAAGGGAGCCATCAACACCGCTGAACGGTAACCATATAACTAAAATCAGACCAGTAACCCTGTAGCAAGTTAACAAAGGAGGCCCCGTTTCCCCGGAGCTGTTTCCGTCGCGCGACTTCTGGCAAAGCCAGTAGCCATCTTAATTCAGACTCGTAACCCTGCGGCGTTAAACGAAGGAAGCCCCGTCCCCCGGAGCTGTTTTCTTGGCGCGACTTCTGGCAAAGCCAGGTGAGCGCAAAGGAAACAGTGTAGGGGGACGGGGCTTCCGGCGGGAAGTTTAGCGACGCTTACGCCTTGTTGACGGAGCCAAACTCCTCCATGAGCTCCTTGGTGCGGGCAACGATGTTGTCGCGACCAGGCTTGAGGAGCTTGCGGGGGTCAAAGCCCTTGCCCTGCTGATCCTTGCCAGCCTCGATGTACTCGCGGACGCCCTTGGCGAAGACGAGCTGCAGGTCGGTGTTGACGTTGATCTTGGAGATGCCCAGGGAGATGGCCTTCTTGATCTGATCCTCGGGGATGCCGGTGCCACCGTGCAGAACGAGGGGCAGGTCACCGGTCTGGGCCTTAATCTCGCCCAGACGCTCGAAGGAAAGACCAGCCCAGTCGGCGGGGTACACGCCGTGGATGTTGCCGATGCCGCAGGCGAGGAAGTCGACACCCAGGTCAGCGATCTGCTTGCACTCAGCAGGATCAGCGAGCTCGCCGCTGGAGGTCACGCCGTCCTCGGTGCCGCCGATGCCGCCGACCTCGGCCTCGATGGACATGCCCTTGGAGTGGGCAAGCTCAACGAGCTCCTTGGTGCGGTCGAGGTTAAGCTGGAAGGTCTCCTCGTGAGAGCCGTCATACATGATGGACGTGAAGCCGGCCTCGATGCACTTGAAGCAGTCCTCGTAAGAACCGTGATCGAGGTGAAGGGCGACGGGAACGGTAACGCCCGTGGCCTCGACGGCAGCCTTGACCATGTCGGCGCAGACCTTGAAACCGCCCATCCACTTAGCGGCACCAGCGGTGCACTGAAGGATCAGCGGAGACTTGGCCTCCTCGGCGGCCTGGAGAATAGCCAGGGTCCACTCGAGGTTGTTGGTGTTGAAGGCACCAAGACCGTACTTGCCGGCCTCGGCCTTCTTGAGCATGTCTGCTGCGTTGACGAGCATAAAAGAAACCTCCTGTAAGGTTGCTCCGATAACGCCTGAGATTTTACCACGGCGCACCCGAGCATAAACGTTCGTTTGTTCACGAATATCGTCCAAACAGACTTTTTTGACCGTTTGCCCTACGAAATCGACCCGTTGGGGAAAAATAGCTTGACGTTTGGACGCTTCTCGTGCTTCAAAAGCCGACTATTAAGCTAAATCTGCATGAAAGGGTTCTGCATGAGCTCGCGTGCCATGGTGGTCGAATCGCCATGACCGGTTAGGCAAACGGTATCGGGCGGGAGAAGCCGGGCGAGCTTGGAGAGCGAGCGCAGAATCGCCGCCTCGTCTCCTCCAGAAAGATCGGTGCGGCCGTGCCCACCCGGAAACATGGTGTCGCCCACAAAGGCAATGTTCCCCTGCTCGGTGGCGGCAAACAAGACGATCCCGCCCGGCGTATGCCCTGGCGTCTCGATCACCTGCAGGTAGATATCGCCCACCTTGATAGCATCTCCCTCGGCGAGCAGGTGCGTCGGCTCCCCGGGGTCAGGCGTCTCAATGCCCCACATAGCTCGCTGTTCCTCGATGTTCGCATGCGGCACCGCCACATCCTTAGCACACAGCTCATACTGGCAGCCCTCGCCAACGGTGGTTCGCACGCCTGCAACACCACCAACATGATCGGCATGGCCATGAGTGCATACGGCGCCAAACACGCGTACGCCGGGATGCTCGGCTCGAATATGCTCCACCAGGCGTTCGCCTTCCCATGCGGGATCGATAATCACGCACTCATTGTCCGAAATAACAGCATAGCTATTGGTCTGAATGGGACCGTTTACGAGCGTCTCGATCTCGACCGATCCCTTGGGAGTTAAATCCAAGGACACAGCACTCATGTCCCTCTCCTCTCTATAGAACTCGAGGCATCAAACGATGCCTCGAGTGTAGCGAATATCGATAATGTGACACGTTCGTCGCGACTAAACGCGGCGCTTAAGCTGGGCTCCACCCTCACCGGGCATCAGGCGGCGCGCGTCGTAGACCGAGTCAACGCTGCTGATGGAGGCCAGCAGCGGATCCAGACCACTCGCGTCCGAGATCTCGACCATAAAGCGCAGGGTTGCAATACCCTCGCGGTTGGTCGACGTGGCGGCAGAAAGGATATTGCCGCCCGCATCGCCAATGGCAATGGTGACATCCTTGAGCAGGCCCATGCGGTCCAGGCACTCGACCACGATCTCGACCTGGAAGAGGGTGTCGGCAGCGCCGTCCCACTCCACTTCGATCATGCGCTCGGGATGCTCCATAAGACCCTTGACGTTGGGACAGTTGGCGCGATGCACCGAAACGCCACGACCGCGCGTGATGAAGCCGACGATGTCGTCGCCCGTCACGGGGTTGCAGCAATGAGCCAGACGGACCAGTAGGCCGCTGTTGCTCTCGCCCTTGACGATAATGCCGTTACTGGCGCTCTTGCCGCGCTTTTGCGGCTTGCGGTTGGAGCCGCGAGCAGGCTGCTTCACGACCTCGGCGATAGCCTCGGCCTTGGTGAGCTGTTCCTCGGGCTTGGGGTCCAAGATTTGCTCGACCT
Organism: uncultured Collinsella sp.; assembly: GCA_900546825.1. GTDB lineage: Bacteria > Actinomycetota > Coriobacteriia > Coriobacteriales > Coriobacteriaceae > Collinsella. The sequence goes on from UREE01000022.1 coordinate 6,292, forward strand.
TATTGCCCACAGCGCGCGGGGCAACCTTGCCGGCGCCGACGGCGGCAAACAGGTCCTCGAGCTGCTTGAAGTTAAACTGCTCCGCCACGGCGTTGAGCGCACGCGTCGAACGCGGCGTAGAAATGCCATAGCCACGCTTACGCAGGTCCTTAGCCAGCATATCGCGACCAGCAGCAGCGTCGTCGTCCTTGGTCGCAGCGGCAAAATAGCGGCGGATCTTTGACTTGGCGGAAGGTGTCTTAACGATCTTGAGCCAATCACGCGACGGCTTGGAACTCTTGTTAGTCAGAATCTCGACACGGTCACCCGTCTTAATCTCGTGCGTGAGCGGAGCCACCGCACCGTTGATTTTGGCGCCGACGCAATGGTTTCCCACCTCGGTGTGAACGGCGTAGGCAAAGTCGAGCGGCGTGGAGCCGGCACGAAGCGCCATGACCTCGCCCTTGGGCGTAAAGACAAAGATCTCCTGATCGAAGAGGTCGACCTTCAGCGAATGCAGGTATTCCTTGGCATCGGTGATCTCGTCGGAAGCCGCCCAATCGAGCGAATGCTTGAGCCAGTTGATCTGGTCGTCCAAACGTTGAGCGTCATTGGTCTTGGAAGCAGACGATCCGCCCGACTTCTTATATAGCCAGTGGGCGGCAATGCCGTACTCGGCCTGCTCATGCATCTCATAGGTTCGAATCTGAATCTCGAGCGGGCGAGCCGTGGGGCCGATGACCGTCGTGTGGAGCGACTGGTAGTTATTGACCTTGGGCATGGCGATATAGTCTTTAAAGCGGCCGGGCATGGGGTGCCACAGCGTGTGCACCGCGCCGAGCGTGGAGTAGCAATCGCGCACCGAATGCGTGATGACGCGCAGTGCCACCAGGTCGTAGATCTCGGAGAATTCCTTGCCCTTGCGCTTCATCTTTTGGTAGATGGACCAATAGTGCTTGGAACGGCCGTTGATCTGGAAGTCTTCCAGGCCAATGCGGTTGAGCTCGTCGGTGAGCGTCTTGATGGTCTCGGCCAGATAGCGCTCACGGACCTCGCGCGACTCCGCCACCATGCGTGCGATGCGCTGGTAGGCATCGGGCTCCAGGTAGAAGAAGGACAGGTCCTCGAGCTCCCATTTAATGGAGCTCATGCCCAGACGGTCGGCCAGGGGCGCATACACGTCCATGGTCTCGCGAGCCTTAAACAGGCGACGGTCCTCACGCAGGGCTGCAAGGGTGCGCATGTTGTGCAGACGGTCGGCAAGCTTAACGATGATGACGCGGATGTCCTTGGACATGGCGAGGAACATCTTTCGCAGCGTGAGCGCCTGTTTCTCGTCCATACTGTCGACTTCGATGTTGGTGAGCTTGGTCACGCCATCGACGAGCTCGGCCACCGTATCGCCAAACAGGCCGGAAACATCGGCAAGCGAGGTCTCGGTATCCTCGACGGTATCGTGCAGCAGCGCGGCGCACACTACATCGCAGTCCATCTTGAGATCGGCCAAAATGATGGCCACCTCGACGGGATGGTTGATGTACATCTCACCCGAGCGGCGCTTTTGGTTGCAGTGCTTCTCGGCAGCAAAGCAATAGGCCTGCTCCACCTTAGAAAAGTCGTCCTCATTCATATATTTGAGGCACAGGCGCTCCAGTTTGTCGTAGCTGTCCGCCATAATCTCGGGCGGCAGCTCATCGGCATGCTTATAGTGCTCCATCTCCGAGAACGGCTGGAGGGTGGAATCATGGGCGGTACGGGCTGCGGCATCCATCGAGGTCCCCTTCCCCTAGGCCCGCGGTACGATCGGGCGGTTAACTTTGGCTAGCATATCAGAAGCGCACGAATCGAGCGCCCAACTCCGGAAAGCCGAGAACTCCATGCGCGAGCGCAAGCCCTCCAAATAGCGAATTGACCTGCTCAATTGCACACGGCCGGGGTTTTCGGCCATCGCGATGCGACGGGTGTCGTCAAACCCCGAAACGCGACAGAAACCAAGCTCTTCGAAGATTCCCAGGCCACTTTCCACCGAGCGCTCGTCGACCGGCGTGCGAGCATCGATGGCAAGGCACATCTGCGCGATGTCGATATCGCTTGCGCAGAATGAATCATCCCCGGTCTTACCGCGGTTGGAGCGCCACATGGTCTGCAACGCACGATAGAGTGTGACGAGTTCGTCGCGCTCGGGTGCGTAGCAGTCGAGCAGGCGCTCGTTGATGCGGGCGTCGCGCGACGAATAGAGCAGGTGGATCACGGCGGGCTGTCCGTCACGACCGGCACGCCCGCTCATCTGGTTGAACTCAATGGCGCCAAACGGCATGTGGTACAGCACGACATGGCGGATATCGGGCAGATTGACACCCTCGCCAAAGGCAGAGGTCGAGACGATGCAGCTGAGGCTTCCGTCTCGGAATGCTTCCTCCACGCGGCGGCGATCGGAGCGCGCAAGCCCCGCGTTATAGAACGCGATATGGGTTGCGCAATCGGGCACACGCTTGCGCAACGTCTTGGCGAGCGCCACGGACTGGTCGCGCGAATTGACGTAAATGACGGTCTTCTCCCCCGTCGCCACGATCGACACCAAACGGTTCTCGCGGCTCGCAAGGTCGCGGTCGTCCTCGAGCTGCAGGTTCTCGCGCACCGTCTCGTCGACCACCGTGCGAGTAATCGGCAGCATGCGGGCAAGCTCGGCCACGACCGGAGCCGTCGCGGTGGCCGTCGCAGCCATAACAACCGGGTCGCCCAGGGCTTTGAGGATATCGGGCATGTCGAGATAGGCGCTGCGGTCGCCGCCCTTGGCAAGGCCGGCGTGGTGCGCCTCATCGATAACGACAAAGCCGATGCGGCCCGAACGCGCGAAGCGGTCACGGTGGATAGATAGGAACTCGGGCGTCGTGAGCACGATACCGGTGCGGCCCGAAGCTAGGCCGGCGAACACATCATCGCGTGCGGCCTCCACGGTCTCGCCGGTCAGCACGCCAACGCCAATGCCAAGCGCTGCCATCGTCGACGAGAGGTGATAGGCCTGGTCGGCAACAAGCGCGCGCAGCGGATAGACAAAGATGCTCGCACGTCCGCGAAGGACAGCCTCGCGCGCAGCATGTACATGGAAGATGAGAGACTTGCCGCGGCCCGTTCCCATAACGGCCAAGACGCTCTGGTGGTCGGCCAAGGCATCGAGCGCCTCAACCTGCGCGCGGTGCGGCTGGTTCGATCCGATAAAGCTATGGATAAGCGAGCGCGTGAGCTCGGTATAGGAAAGCTGGGCGAGCGTCTCGCGCTTACGCGACTCCAGGCGCAGGCCGGAATCCGCCGGCTGCACGCCACGACGAAGCTCGCATGCCGGATCATCGACGCTGGGCAGCGTGGTATCGCGAACCAGAACATCCTTGATCATGAGCTTGGGCTTCACACGCCCCTGCCAATGCTCGGCAACGGCCTCGAACACCAAGTCGACAGCGCTATCGCAGTTGATGAGCTTATCGATTTGCGGCACGCGGAACATAATGGCCGGCACACTCGCGGCGCCATCGGTCGCCACAAAGCGCATGTGCTCGCCGGTTTTGCCCACCACGGCGCGGTCGCACATCGTCACGCCCTCGGCAGCCAGCAGCGGCACCTTGTTGCCCTGGCCAAACGGCTCAAGACGGGAGATCTGCTCGATGGTCTCGATATTCAGCTCGGAAAGGTCGACGGTGGCGGCGACCTCGTCGGTGTCTTCAAAGTCCTCGGCGGAAAGCTCCGATAGCACGGCGGAAAGGCGGCGGCGGAACTCATCGAGCTTGGATGCCTCGATGGTCACACCCACCGCACCGGCATGTCCGCCGCGACGAATCAGCAGGTCGGAACAACGCTCGACGGCGTCAAACAGGTTAACTTTGCCCACCGAGCGACCAGAGCCGCGCGCGATACCGTCCTCGATCGAGAACAGCAGCGCCGGCACGTGATAGCGATTGGTCAAGCGGCTCGCCACGATGCCTTTGACGCCCTCGTGCCAGCCCTCGCCGCCCACGACGATTGCGCGCCCGCCGTCATAAGTCTCCTCGACCTTCGCCATGGCATCGCGCGTGAGCTCCGCCTCGATCTCACGGCGTTGGCGATTGATTTCCTCGAGCTCGGCTGCCAGTGCACTTGCTTCGATAGGATCACGGGCAAGCAGCAGGTCGAGCGCCAGCTTGGGATCAGCCATGCGGCCGGCAGCATTCAGACGAGGGATGAGCGAAAACGACAGGCCGTCGGCCGTAATGGTAGAAAGGTCGGCCTTGGCAAGTGCGGCAAGCGCGATATAGCCGGGACGGGCCGTCACGCGCATCTGCTGGATACCCTCGGCGACCAGTGCGCGATTCTCGGGCGTGAGCGGCATCATGTCGGACACGGTGCCCAGCGCCGCGACCTCGATCAGCGAACGCCAATACGACGGCTTGCCCAAACGCTCGCCCAGGACCTGCACCAGCTTGAGTGCCACGCCGGCACCGGCAAGCTCGCGCGAGGGGCCCTCGTCCTCGAGCTTGGGGTCGGTCAGGGGCACGCCCTGCGGCACCTGGTCGGAGGGCTCGTGATGGTCCGTGACCACCAAATCGATCCCCAGGCTCTCCAGATAGGAGACTTCTTCCTTGGCGGCAATACCGTTATCGACGGTCACGATCAGCTGAGGGCGAGCGAGCTCGTTAACGCGGTCGAGCGCCGCGCGCGAAAGACCGTAGCCCTCGTCAAAGCGATGCGGAATAAACGGCGTGACATCGGCGCCAAACGTGCGCAGTGCCTCGGTCAACAGGCAGGTCGACGTAATACCGTCAACGTCAAAATCGCCAAAGACCGCAATGTGCTCGTGGTTGCAAATAGCACGCTCGACGCGGTCGGCAACGACCGACATGCCCGGGATAATGAGTGGGTCGGCCCAGTCGCGATCGAGCGAAGGCGTCAAAAACAGCTGACCTTCTTCGATGGATGTAATGCCGTGCGCGACCATAATACGCGCCACCAGCCCGGGAATGCCCAGGCCAGCCGAAAGCTCCTTTTCGAGCTCGGGGTTTTGCTGAGCGACCGCCCAGCGATGCGTCGTCTTAAGCGATGACATAGGCGCCCACCCCCGATAGGGGCAGGTCGCCGCGATACCTCTCACGGTTCATAGCGATGAGTCCTCTGTGTATGCCCGCTTCGGCAGGCAGATCTGTTGAACGGATTTATTATACCGTGCAGAGCAGACGCAAATCGCCGCAGCACGCCGCGGTTTCGGTAAACGATGCCGGTAATAGCCTTGAAATATTCGAGCGTTTCTGACGCACGGACGCATGCGAGCGTCTAGCATATCCATTCAAAACGGATTCACGAGCAAAGGGAGTCGCAAGCGCATATGAAGCAATGGGTTGGACTGGGAAAGTTCCTCGCAGGGCATATGCAGATCATCGTTCCGATTTGCGTGGCGCTCGGCGTGCTCTTTCCCCAGCAGATCGGCGTGCTCAAGCCCATTGTTCCCGCCCTCTTCGCCTTTATGACGTTCCAAGGCGCGCTCAGTAACACCTTCCACCAGGTCGCTGAGGTGTTCCGCCGTCCCCTGCACCTGATTTTGGCGCTGCTCGTCTCGGCGGTGCTCATTCCCATAGCAGCCTATGCCATAGGGTCACTCTTCTTTGGCTCCAACCCCAACCTTGTCTGCGGCATCGTGCTCGAGTACAGCGTACCCGTGGCAGTCACCGCCTTTATGTGGATTAGTATGTTCGGCGGCAACGGCCCGCTCGCGCTCACCATCATCCTGACGTCCTCGGTTATCTCGCCTGTGACGATTCCGCTCACGCTGAAGCTCTTGCTGGGTGCCACCGTCTCGATCGATGTGCCGAGCATGATGCAGGACATGGCCTTTATGATCGCCATCCCCGCCGTGCTCGGCATCGTGATCAACGAGCTCACGCGCGGATGGGGACACGAGAAACTCTCCCCCGCGCTTTCGCCCGCCTGCAAGTTCATGATGATGGGTGTCATCGCCTCCAACTCCACCGCCATGAGCGAGTACGTGCTACACATGAATGCGGTGCGCCTGGAAGTCGCCCTCTTTATTTTGACCTTCGCCATCAGCGGCTTTGTCGTCGGCATTCTGGTCGCCCGCGCGTTGCACCTGCCGTATAGCGAGACGACCACCATGTGCTTTACCTGCGGCATGCGCAATATCTCTTCGGGCGCCGTCATCGCCACGCAGTATTTTCCCGGCGAGGTCGTGTTTCCCGTCATGTGCGGAACGCTGTTTCAGCAGGTGCTCGCCTCGGTTATCGGACATCTCTTTGAGCGACTGACCGGCGAGGAGCGCGCCAAACAGCGCAAGCGGGTCAAGGCCGGGCGCGACGCGATGGCACGCTAGGCAGCACACTTTTCGCAGGCGCTCGCCTTGCTATACGAGCGTTTCCAGATGCGCGCGTAGGCGCTCAGCATCGATATAGAGCGTGGTCTCGGCATTAACCTGGGCCAGACGATAGCCCACGAAGTAGGGCGATACCACCCAACGTGGCAACGCCTTGGCAATGGTCCGGCCGTCCATGTGGTAGAAGAACAAGTTGTACGACTCCGCGCGACCGCCGTGGTGTTCGTGCAGGATATAGCGCAGGGCCACCTGAATCGCATCGGCAAACAGGTCCGCTTCGGCTTGGTCGCGGGCGTCGTCGCTGGCGGCGATTCCCTGTGGAGCCGAGACGTTGACCTCAAAGAATCCCATGATCGGCTCGGTTGAGATGTTGACCGAGATTCTCCCCTGCCGCCAGACATTGATGCCTTCGAAATTGGCGGAAGTCAGCGAAGCATAGCCGTCTTCCTGCTCAAAACCCACAATCTGCATGTGAGGATGGACGAGGCTGCCGCCCGAAAGCGGGCCTTTGTTCTTGTACATGAGCACACTGCGGTACTGTTGGGAATCGAGCATCTGCTGCCAACAGCCCAGGGCAAACCGCATCACATGATGCAGCTCATCCGGTTCATAGGTCGCCAGGTCGGCGTCGTGATTGGCCGACTCGATCAATACGGTCTGACGGGTGGCCCGCAAGGTCTTGAACTTATTCTCGAGCCAGATGCAGTCACCATCGCGCTCGATGATGTTGGCGAGCCCCTCCGTGTCGCAAAAGGGGCACGCGGTGCCAGGGCGACGATTATCGTCGGGCTTACCGTTCGCCTGCTGAACGTCAAATACCAGCGCCACGGGTTATACCTCCAACGGCACGATCTTGGTGCCATGGAGCTCGGAGACGCCTAGCGCCGCTGCGACCGCGTCGCGATTTGCCGTAGTGATGCCGCCGCCGGGAAGGATGGTCAAACGATCGCCCGCATACTCGATTAAACGAGCCAGGTGATCGAAATTATCCTCGATCGACGTACCGGCCGCGCCGCCATGCGTGAGGATGCGCGTAACGCCGCAGTCGGCAAGTGTATCAATCGCATCGAGCTGAGCCTCGGGCGAAAGCTGGTCAAATGCCATGTGGAAGGTGATGTCAAGGGACTCGCGCTTGCACTCCTCGGTCGCGCAACCCGTAGCCATAACGAGGGCGCCAAGGGTGAGCTCGTCGAGCGCCCAGCCGCCGGCACAGGGCTTGCAGCAGCCAAAGACCAAGCCGTCAACGCCGGCGCTTACGGCAAGGCCCAGGTCCATCTCCATCATGCGCAGCTCGTCTTGGTTGTAATGAAAGTCACCGCCACGCGGGCGAATCATGCACATCACTCGCGCGTCATGCTCGTGAGCATAGCTGACTGTAGCGCTGATAACACCGGCCGAGGGTGTAGTGCCACCGACGGCAAGGTTGTCGCACAGTTCAATACGCCTTGCACCGGCATCGATAGCCGCCGGCACCCGCTCAAAGTTCTCGGCACAAAACTCGTACAGCATAGATAGACCCCCAAAGACAGCAGATGTTTTCCGACGGGCATTGTCACACATCCCCATGAAGTTGCGGTGGAATAGGGACTGTTTTGGCGTCCAGAATCCCTATTTAGTCCCTATTTCACCGCAACTTAAAAAGGGGCGCTGACCGGGTTGGTCAGCGCCCCCTTTGCTGAATGGATTAACCACCAAGGTAAGCCTTGCGGACGTTGTCGTCGTGCAGGAGCTCTTGGCCCGTGCCGGTCATGGTGATCTTGCCGGTCTCGAGCACGTAACCGCGTGTGGCGATGGAAAGCGCCATCTGCGCGTTTTGCTCGACCAGAAGCACCGTGGTGCCGGCCTTGTGCAAATCCTCGACAATCTGGAAGATCTGCTCGATCAGAATCGGGGCCAGACCCATGGAGGGTTCGTCGAGCATAAGCAGTTTGGGGTTACTCATAAGGGCGCGGCCCATAACGAGCATCTGCTGCTCGCCGCCCGAAAGGGTGCCGGCGACTTGGCGACGGCGCTCCTTAAGGCGAGGGAACTGCTCGTAGACGCGCTCAAGGCCCGGAGCCACCGTGGACTTGGGCTGCGTGTAAGCGCCCATCTCCAGGTTCTCCTCGACCGTCATCTGCAAAAAGGCACGACGGCCCTCGGGCACCTGGGCCAGGCCCTTGCCCACCAGCTTGTCGGCAGGCGTATGGGTAATGTCCTCGCCCATAAACTTGATGGAGCCGGTCTTGGAACGCAGCAGGCCCGAGACAGTCTTAAGCGTTGTAGACTTGCCGGCGCCGTTAGCACCGATCAAGGCCACGATCTCACCCTCGTTGACGTTAAAGGAGATGTCCTTGATGGCGTGGATAGCGCCGTACCAGACGTTGATGTTGTAGACGGAAAGCATCGGCTCTGCCATTTAGTTCTCCCCCTTATCCTGCTTGCCCAGATATGCCTCGATAACGGCGTCGTTGTTCTGAATTTCCTCGGCCGTGCCCTTGGCGATGACCTTGCCAAAATTAAGCACGCAAATGCCCTCGCAAATATTCATGACGAGCGACATGTCGTGCTCGATAAGCATGATGGCGATGCCAAAGGTGTCGCGGATCTTGACGATGTTCTCCATGAGCTCCGCGGTCTCGGACGGGTTCATGCCGGCGGCAGGCTCGTCGAGCAGCAGCAGCTTGGGGTTGGTGGCAAGCGCGCGGACGATCTCCAGACGACGCTGAGCGCCGTAAGGCAGCGATCCGGCCTGCTCGTTTGCCAGATGCTCCATATCAAAGATGGACAGCAGCTCCATGGCGCGCTCGTGGGCGGCCTTCTCGTGCTTCCAATACGTCGGCAGGCGCAGCACGCCCTCAAAGCCGGAGTAACGCTCCTGGTTGTGCAGACCGACCTTGACGTTATCCTCCACCGTCATGGTGTTGAACAGGCGGATGTTCTGGAATGTACGGGCAATACCCATGCGGTTGACCTGATAGACCGACTTACCCGAGGTGTCCTCACCATCGAGCAGGATGGTGCCGTGCGTGGGCTGGTACACCTTAGTGAGCAGGTTGAAGACCGTGGTCTTACCGGCACCGTTGGGGCCGATCAGACCAGCGATCTCGGTCTTGCCGATGGTTAGGCTAAAGTCGTCGACTGCCTTAAGGCCGCCAAATTCGATGCCCAAGTGGATGCACTCGAGCGCCGGACGCTCGCCCAGGTCGCGGTCGGGAACGATGGCGCCAGAAGGATACGGGACCATCTTGCCCTTGTTGAACTCAAATTTACTGGGCATCGGCTGCCACCTCCTTCTTGGAAGCAAAGCGGTCCTTGACGCGACCGAAGAAAGCCTTGAGCTGCGGGTTGTTGGTAAAGATCATGACCAGGATCAGCACGATAGCGTAGATGAGCATGCGGTAGTCCGAGAACTGACGGAGCAGCTCGGGAAGCACCGTGAGCAACGCCGCCGCGATGACGGAGCCGCGCATATTGCCCAGACCGCCCAGGACCACGAACACCAGGATGAGGATGGACGTGTTGAAGTCGAACTTGGTGGCGGAGAGCTGCGAGAAGTTACCGCCGAAGAGGGCTCCGGCAGCACCGGCGAGGGCAGCGGAAACCACGAAGGCGATCATGCGGTACTGGGTGACGGAGATGCCCACGGACTCGGCTGCAATCTTGTTATCGCGCACGGCCATGATGGCACGGCCGGTACGGCTGCGAACCAGGTTGAGCACGATCACGAGTGCGACCATGACCAGGATGGCACCGGCGAGGAAGGTCGAATAGGTCGACACGCCCGAGGCACCCTGCGCGCCCTTGATGATGGCGGTGCCGTCCTCGAGCAGGTGCAGGTCGTCGATCGTGGAGTTACCCGTGATGTTAAAGATCACATGCAGGCCGCGGGAGTCGACGCCCACGATAAGGCAGGTGACGATCTCTTTGATGATCTCGCCAAAAGCCAGGGTCACGATGGCCAGATAGTCGCCGCTCAGGCGCAGGACCGGGATGCCGATCAAGAAGCCCAGGATGGCGGCAGCGATGGCGCCGACCACGATACTGATGATCAGGCGCACCGGATCGGAGGGAACGGCGCTCTCGAGGGCGACCGCGGTAACGATGCCCGTATAGGCGCCGACGCTCATAAAGCCCGCGTGGCCCAGCGACAAGTCGCCCGCGATGCCGACGACGAGGTTAAGAGAGATGGCCATGACGATATAGGCCGTGATGGGAACCAGCTGACCGGCGATCATGCGCGGAATCATATGGTTGGACTGCATAAAGAACACGATGGCGAACGCCACAAGGCACATGGCGTACGTAACAAAGTCGTGACGCGTCTGCTTGTCTTTAAGAAACTTCATAACGCTCACCTACACCTTCTCGGGGACGTACTTGCCCAAGAGGCCGGCAGGCTTGACGAGCAGGACGATAATCAGAACACCAAAGACGATGGAGTTGGCAAGACTCGTGGAAATGTAAGCCTGCGCCATCGCCTCGATGATGCCGATGAGAATGCCACCGACAAAAGCGCCGGGGATGGAGCCGATGCCACCGAAGACGGCGGCGTCGAAGGCCTTGATGCCAGGCATAGCGCCCGTCGTGGGCTGCAGCACCGGCGAGTAGGAGCACAGCAGCACGCCGGCGATAGCGGCAAGGGCAGAGCCGATGGCAAACGTCATCGAAATAGTGCGGTTGACGTTGATGCCCATGAGCTGAGCGGCGGCCTTGTCCTCGGACACGGCGCGCATGGCTTTGCCCATCTTGGTCTTACCTGTAAAGAACATCAGGCCGGCCATGATAACCAGGCAAGCGACGATGGTGACGAGCGAGACGGCGCTTACGTTGAACTTGGCCAAGAACTCCGGCACCTGGAAGGTGACGAGCGAAGTGAAGTTCTTGGGCGTGGCGCCCCACAGAAGCTGCGCGGCGTTCTGCAGGAAGTAAGACACGCCGATGGCCGTGATCAGAACGGCCAGCGGTCCTGCTTGGCGCAGCGGCTTGTAGGCCAGACCCTCGATGAGAACACCGAGAACCGTGCAGACCACGCAAGAGAGAACTACAGATGCCCAACCCGGGAGGCCGAGATACGACGTGGCGCAGAACGAGACATAGGCACCGACCATGATGACATCGCCGTGAGCGAAGTTGAGCATCTTGGCGATACCGTAGACCATGGTGTAGCCCAACGCGATGATGGCGTAGACGCTGCCCATGGACAGGCCGTTGACCAGGTATTGGATAAAGACCGTCATGTTCCACATCCCCCTTTCGAATAGGTTTCCAGTTAATGTATGAAACAGGGACGTTACACTGTCCCTAGATACCAAGCAAGCAGGGAAGGCCAAAACCTCCCCTGCTTGGGATCAAAACCGCTCTATGTAAGGCGGCTTATTAGGCCTGTACGTACTTGCCATCGGTGATGACGTACGCTGTGGGCTCCTTCTGGACCTGACCCTTATCGTTCCAGGTGAGCTTGCCGGTCAGACCGTCAACGGTAATCTTGAGCATAGCCTTGGACAGCTTCTCGGCGACCTCGGTCGGGTCGGCGTCGACACCAAGACCGGCCTCCTTGAGGGCCTCGGCCACCGCGTGCACGCCGTCGTAGGCGTCGGCGGCAAACTGGTCGGGGGTATCGCCGTACTTATCCTTGTAAGCGTTGACGAAGTCGGCGTTCTTCTCGTCGTCGGCGGAGAACGGAGTCATGAGCAGCAGGCCCTCGGCAAGGGAGGTGTCGAAGCCCTCAACGCCCAGGATGCCGTCCATGCCGTCGCAGCCCATCATCTTGACGTCGTAGCCCATGTCCTTGGCGTTCTTGAGCAGGACGGACGCCGGCGTGTAGTAGATCGGCGCAAAGATCATGGTGGCGCCGGCCTGCTTGGCCTTGGTCAGCTGGTTGGTAAAGCTCGTGGCGGAGTCGTCCTTAAAGGTCTCCTCGTCAACAACCTCGAGCTTGGACTCAGCGGCCTGGGCCTTAAAGGAATCTGCGATGCCCGAAGAATAGGCGTCGCCGGAGTTATAGAACAGCACGAACTTCTCGTCCGCATACTTCTGCGCCAGGAACTTGGCAGCGTTGACACCCTGGTTGGGGTCAGTGAAGCAAACCTGGAAGACGCAATCCTTGCCGTCGGTGACATCCTCGGAGGACGCGGACGGGGTGATCATGAACGTCTTGGGGTCGTTACCGCACTCTGCGGCAACGGCAACCGACGCACCCGTGGTAGTCGGGCCGACGAGGGCCTGCATGCCCCAGTCGAGCAGGGTGTTGAAGGCGTTGACGGCCTTCTCGCCATCGGCCTGGTCGTCCTCGGCCTTGCTGGCAAGCGGCAGCTCCTTGGTCGAGAAATCCTTGCAGCCAAGCTCGACACCCTGGGTAACGGACTTGCCGTAGGACGCGTTGGCGCCGGTCAGCGGGCCGATGGTGCCGATCTTAAACGAAGCGTCGCCCGAAGCGGAACCGCTGTCGCCGCCGTTGGAGGAGCAGCCAGCTAGAATGGACATCGCCCCCAGACCTGCTGCGCTCGCGATAACGCTCCTGCGATTCATAACAGGGTTCAATGACTTACCGGTGAGGCTCGACATGCGGCTCTCCTCTCAAATCTCGTCGGGTTTCGGTTACCCGACAGGCCATCCTTCGCCGTGTTCGGCGTTCGCAAAATAGTAGACGCTTTAGTTGAGAAAAGTGGCGATTATTTCAACTTTTCTTTTGTTTTGTCCATCTATCCATATTTATGTGTATTTCTATTAGTTTATGCAGTTTAGCCACTTTATTGTGTGAAAGTAATGTTTCTGTTCTGTTACAAGCGTCCTCGTCCTGAATACAACGACCCCACCGGTCTCGTTGTATATGCACTTAGGCGGCGATGTACTTGCCGTCCTGGATCACATAGGCTGTAGCGGGCTTCTCGACTTGGCCCTCGTCGTTCCACGTGAGCTCGCCCGTCAGGCCCTCGATCTTGATCTTGCGCATGGCCTTAGCAAGATCGCCGGCAATGTCGGCGCCGTCGGCCGAAATGTCAATCCCCGCCTTATCAATAGCCTCGGCGATGGCGTGGACGCAATCGTAGGCGTCGGCGGCAAACTGGTTAGGCGTCTCGTCGTAGGCATCCTTATAGGCCTTGACGAAGTCGGCGTTCTTCTCATCGTCGGCAGAGAACGGGGTCATGAGCAATACGCCCTCGGCAAGGGAGGTATCGAAGCCCTCAACGGAGAGCAGGCCGTCCATGCCGTCGGTGCCCATGAGCGTCATGTCGTAGCCCATGTCCTTGGCGTTCTTGAGCAGGACGGACGCCGGCGTGTAGTAGATCGGGGCAAAGATAAGCGTGGCGCCGGCCTCCTTGGCCTTGGTGAGCTGGTTGGTAAAGCTCGTGGAGGAGTCGTCCTTAAAGGTCTCGGTATCGACGATGTCGAGCTTGGATGCCTTGGCCTGCTCGGCAAAGGCATCGGCAACGCCCGAGCTGTACGTATCGCCGGAGTTGTAGAACAGGGCGATCTTGGCGTCTGCATACTTCTCGGCCAAGAACTTCGCGGCGCTGGCGCCCATGGTGGGATCGGTGAAGCAAACCTGGAAGACCGTGGTCTTGTCCTTGGTGACGTCGAGCGACGAAGCCGAAGGCGTGACCATGAGCATATCGTCGGCAATCTCGCCCGAGACGGCGACGGCAGCACCGGTGGTGACGGGGCCGACGAGCGCCTGCATGCCCCAGTCGCACAGGGTATTGAAGGCGTTGATGGCCTTCTCGCCGTCGGCGACGTCATCCTCGGACTTAAGCGAGAGCTTGAGGTCCTTGGTCGAGAAATCCTTGGCGGCGAGCTTGGCACCCTTCTCGGCCGAAACGCCATAGGTTGCCGCGGCGCCAGTCAGAGGGCCGATGACACCGATCTTGAAGGTCTTGCCGTCATCGGCGGAGCCGCCGTCCGAGCCACCCGACGAACAACCAGCGAGCGCGGCGGTGCTGCCGAGCGCCGCGGCGCCGGCGAGAAAGTTCCTACGGCTGAGCGTGCTGTTGATGTTGAACATGGTGTCCCCCTTTTCGCTGGCCGCGGTGCGGCCGTCTTGCGGTACGGGGCAAACCTTATGGCGCAAACGTTGACAGTTTGTTACGGAGTTCCGTTTGTAGCGAGCATGTTTCCAATGTTTCCGCAGCGTTTCGGGGGTGCCGTTTTGTGCGACTCCTGTTGCCTGGCGAGCACGCGCCCTCGGTTCACGCTAGAATGCACTCAACCTTTAAGCGGTTAATCCATCCATAAGATGCACGAAGGAGCTATCTATGAGCGAACCCCTGCGCACCGTGAACGTCGGCCTCATCGGTCTGGGAACCGTCGGCGGCGGCGTGGCCCGCCTGATTAAGAGCCACCACGATGAGTACCTGGCCGCCTACGGCATCGACCTTAAGCTGACCCGCGCCTGCGCGCTTGCCTGGGAGCAGGCTGAAGCAGCCGGTATTGAGCGCGAGGCCTTTACGAGTGACTGGCATGATGTCGTCACCGACCCAGCCGTCGATATCGTCGTCGAGCTCATCGGAGGCGAGCACCCCGCGACCGAGATCTTCACCACCGCCTTCGAGAACGGCAAGCACGTCGTCTCTGCCAACAAGGCCCTGCTGGGCCGTCATGTCGAGACGCTCGCCGAGAAGGCGCGTGCGTGCGGCGTGCAGATTAAGTGCGAGGCCAGCTGCGGTGGCGGCATCCCCATCGTCAGCACGCTCGAGCACGACCTGGTGGGTAATAAGATCCTGACCATCGCCGGCATCCTCAACGGCACCACCAACTATATCCTGTCGCGTATGGACGCCGAGGGCGCCGATTACGCTGACGTGCTCGCCGACGCCCAGGCCAAGGGCTATGCCGAGGCCGACCCGTCCGCAGACGTCGACGGCTTCGACGCCGCCAGCAAGACGGCCATCCTCGCCTCCATCGGCTTTGGCACCCGCGTTACCACCGATGATGTGTACCAGCAGGGTATCCGCACCATCGGCGCCGAGGACATCGCCCAGGCCCGCGAGCTCGGCTACACCATTAAGCTGCTCGGCATCGCCCGCAACACCGACGCCGGCGTCGATGTTCGCGTGCATCCCACGCTGATCCCCGCCGACCACATGCTTGCCAAGGTCAACGGCGCCATGAACGCCGTCTACGTGGTAGGCGACGCCGTGGGCGAGACCATGTTCTACGGTGCCGGCGCAGGCTCCTTCCCCACCGCGAGCGCCGTCGTGGGCGATATCCTGTCGCTCTCCGAGCAGATCAGCCGCGGCGTGGCTCCGCTGCCCGAGATTGAGCCCTACGGTCACAACCTCGCCTTTAAGCCCATGGACGAGCTCCAGACCAAGTACTACGTGCGCCTGAAGGTCGCCGACCGCGTGGGCGCCCTGTCCGAGACGGTCGACATCTTTGCCAAGCACAACATTTCGATCTCGCTCATCAATCAGGTCGAGGATGGCAAGTCGGGCGTCAGCGATGCCTGCTCGGTTATCTTCCTGACGCACCGCGCGCTCGAGAAGGACGTCCAGGCTGCCGCCGCCGAGCTTGCCAGCGTCGATTGCGTGGCCGAGGTCGCCAACGTCCTGCGCATCGAGGACGTCGAGGCATGGACCGAAGGCGTCATGGCCAACTAATTCGATTTTCGCTCTACAACCTATATGTGTGAGGGGCTCCCGTTCAGCAGTGGACGGGAGCCCCTTTGCTTGCGCGCATGGGGCGTATTGGCGCAATCCGGATTTGAACGACTTGGCCGCTCCTGACAGCCGAGGGTACCGTTCGCCGACATGCAGCCGGAGCCGATTTTGGCTGCCGTTATGCTGTGCTGCGTATATCCGCCCGCAAAGAGAGGAAGCACCATGTTGCTCGAGGGCAAGAAAGCAATCATCACCGGCGGCACGCGCGGTATCGGCTATGCCATCGCCTGCCGTTTTATCGAGGAAGGTGCTGCCGTCACCGTCTTTGGCTCGCGCCAGGAGACTGCCGACGCTGCCGTTGAGAAACTGACGACCGCCTATCCCGAGGCCAAGGTTTGGGGCCGCTCCTGTGACCTCACCTCGCTCGAGGCCGTAACCGAGGCCTTTACCCAGGCTGCCGCCGATATGGGCGGCCTGGACACGGTCGTCAACAATGCCGGCATCTCCCAGCGTTCTCCCCTTTTGGACTACACGGCCAAAGAGTTTGCAAAGGTCATGGACCTCAACGTCATCGCCGTCTTTAATGGCCACCAGGCTGCCGCCAAGATCATGACCGAGGCCGGCCACGGCGGCACCATCACCACTACGAGCTCGATGGTCGCCAAGTACGGTCAGCCCTCCGGCGTCGGCTACCCCACGTCCAAGTTTGCCGTCAACGGTATGGTCCAGTCGCTCTCGCGCGAGCTCGCCCCCATGGGCATCCGCGTCAACGCCGTCGCCCCCGGCGTGACTAAGACCGACATGGTCGCCAACCTGCCCGAAGAGGTCATCAAGCCCATCATCGCCACCATTCCGCTGGGTCGCATGGGCGAGCCCGAGGATGTCGCCAACGCCTTTGTTTTCCTGGCGAGCGACATGTCCTCCTATGTCACGGGCGCCGTGCTCCCCGTCGACGGAGCCGCCCGCTCCTAAGGAGCCACAAGCTTTGGCTTCAAGCTTCAACATAGCTCAACCAAAAAGGCGCGCCGTCTGAATCAACTGCAGACAGCGCGCCTTCTCCTGTTATGAAAGGGAAACTATGTCCCAGTATTTCGGATCAGAACGGGGCACGGTTTCCCCCAGGACTTCCTTGCGGAAACTGCATCCCACTCTGAGCGCCCATTCCGGGACACAGTTTCCCAACGGCCCCCGTTTCGGAAACCACATCCCGTTCCGAGCCTTCAAAGCGGGACGCGGCTTCCCCGAGAAAGTATCGACTACTTACCGTCGTCGTCTTCGGCTTCTTCGCGCGCATAGAGCTCCAGCATGCGGCGGCGGTATTCGCGCACAGCGAGCTTGGCGCGCTCCAGGCGGCGGCGCTCACGCGGAGTCAGCTCGGACGGGTCGACCTCGTCTCCATAGGTCTTATCGGCAAGCAGGTGCGCCGCGTCCACGATGCGGGCATCGATGTGGCCGCTCGCTGCCTCGGCGGAAAGACGCTCGGCAATCGTATCGAGCGTAGGCAGGCCCTCGAATACGCGACCATGGCCATGCGAGGTCAGCAGCTCGTGCTCGCGCGCGAGCAAGCTCGCTAGGTCGTGGTGGGCGCGCAAGATGTCGAGCGCATCGGATGGATGCTCGGCAACCTCTGCCACGGCGGCGACCGGTGCGGCATCCACCACGCGGTAGAAGAGCTGCGCGAGCAATGGCATCAAGAACACCGTGATGGCACCGGCGGCAACCATGACCGACGCAATATCTTGCGACAGCGCGCCCGCGTTGACGGCAACGCTCGTAACGGCAACGATGATCGGCAGCGCCGTGGTGCAGTACAGGGCCACGGTAATGCGACCATACGCCGACACATCGCGCGTCGCAGGACAAATGCTCATGGAAATAAGAATGGGCACGGCACGAATAATCAACAACGCCACGATAAAGCCCACGAGCAGACCCGGGCGCGACGCCACGGCCGTCAGATCGATCTTTGCGCCCGATACGGTAAAGAACACCGGAATCAAAAAACCGTAGGCCAGACCGTCGAGCTTGGTCTCGAGCGTATGGTTGCCCTCGGGGATGATATAGCGCAGGACAAAGCCGGCGGCAAAAGAACCCAACACGATGTCGAGATCAAAGACAGCCGAGAATGCCACGAGCGTGACCAGGATGAGCACCGTCAGGCGCACGAAGGTCTGCGACGTGGTATCGGCGCGCTCCTCAACAAATGCAAAGAAGCGGCTGCCGACGCGCTTGGAGCGGCTCGGGACCACGGCCAGCAACACGCAAACCACCGCAAACAAGCCAAGGATAACGAGCGTTTGGATGCCAGTGCGGGCAGACAACAGCACCGACATGGCGAGCACGGGACCGAGCTCGCCCCAAGTGCCATACGCGAGAATCGAGTCGCCCACGCGCGTGCCGGTGAGCGAGCGCTCACGCATGATGGGCACAAGCGTACCGAGCGCCGTCGAAGTGAGGGCAAGCGTCACGGCGATACCGTCGAAATGACTGACTGAGAACCACGGGGTAAAGCGCACGGCAAGCCAGGCGATACCAAACGTGACGACCCACGTCGCCAAGCCGTAGCGCCCCTCGACGCCCGTGATGCTCTTGGGGTCGATCTCAAAGCCGGCAAGCAGGAACAAAAAGGCCAGGCCCAGCTCGGACACAAGCGAGACCTCAGCATCTACATGGATGACGCCGAGCATATGGGGTCCCAGTACCGCGCCGAGCACGAGCAAAAAAACCGTCTCGGGAACGGGTTTTCCGGGAATCGCCGAGGCGATAAAAGGACTCGCAAAGGCCACGAGTGCGATGATGGCGAGCGAAACGAATGCCATGTGATGCCTTTCTCTTGTTTGCGCTTCACTGTAGCACCCTCGCCGTCCTCAACGCGCCGCGAGCTGTCGTATCATAGTGAGGTTTACAAACATGTGGCTCAAGGCGACCGCAGGGCAGACCCCGCAAACCGACCGCTGCCGCATACCGTACCGTACGCCCAACCGATCAGGAAGGCAGGAACCAATGGTCTCTCGTATCTACGTGGAGAAGAAACCCGGGTTCGACGTCGAGGCTCAGCAGCTCAAGGGCGAGCTGACCGAAATTCTCGGCATCAAGGGCATCGAGGCCCTGAGGATTATCAACCGCTACGACGTCGAGGGCATCGACAAGGAGCTTTTCCGGTCCTGCGTGCCGACCGTCTTTAGCGAGCCCCAGGTCGATGTGACCTACGACGAGCTCCCCGCAAGCGATGGCGCCGTCTTTGCCGTCGAATTCCTGCCTGGCCAGTTTGACCAGCGCGCCGACTCCGCCAGCGAGTGCGTGCAGCTCATCAGCCAGGGCGAGCGCCCCGCCGTGCGCTCCGCCAAGGTCTATATGATCTCGGGCGCTCTGGACGAGGCCGCCATTGATGCCATCAAGCACTACGTGGTGAACCCCGTCGAGGCGCGCATCGCCTCGCTCGACCTGCCCGAGACGCTGTACATGGAGACCCCCGAGCCCCAGCCCGTCGAGGTGCTCGACGGTTTCCGCGAGCTCGACGAAGCCGGCCTTGCCGCCTTTATTTCCGAGCGCGGCCTTGCCATGGACGAGGCGGACATCGCCTTCTGCCAGCAGTACTTCCGCGATGAGGATCGCGACCCCACCATCACCGAGATCCGCGTGATCGACACCTACTGGTCCGATCACTGCCGCCACACCACCTTCGGCACCGTCCTGGACGACGTGACGATCGACGACGCCGTGGTGCAGCAGGCCTTCGACCGCTACATGGAGATGCGCCACGAACTCGGTCGCGACACCAAGCCCGTCTGCCTCATGGACATGGGCACCATCGGCGCCAAGTACCTCAAGAAGACCGGCGTCATGACCGATGTCGACGAGTCCGAGGAGATCAACGCCTGCACCGTCAAGGTGAAGGTCGATGTCGACGGCGAGGACCAGGACTGGCTGTTCCTCTTTAAGAACGAGACCCACAACCACCCGACCGAGATCGAGCCCTTCGGCGGTGCCGCCACCTGCGTGGGCGGTGCCATCCGCGACCCGCTGTCGGGCCGCAGCTACGTGTACCAGGCCATGCGTGTCACCGGCGCCGGCGACCCCACCGCCCCCGTGTCCGAGACGCTCGAGGGCAAGCTGCCGCAGCGTAAGCTCGTGACCACTGCTGCCGCCG
>UREE01000023.1 GCA_900546825.1 uncultured Collinsella sp.
TTTTTATGTCCTGCTCATATCGTCTCTGCCGGCACTTTAGGAACGTCCCTAACTGTCACCTAGTCATTTAAGAACGTCCCCAATGGCTAGGTGGGATTTGGGACGCACCGAGCACTGGGGTATCATGGCTTGGTTGCTATAACTTGCATTTTCGCGCCTTGTAGGAAGGGGCTGCGCCCATGGCTTTTGAGCCCGCTCAACATAGCTTCATTACGCTCGAGGGCGTCGACGGCGCCGGCAAGTCCACGCAGGCGCGCCTGCTGGCCCGCGCGCTCGACCTTGCCGGCTATCAGGTTGTGAGCCTGCGCGAACCGGGCGGCACCGCCATCAGCGAAAAGATCCGCGCCCTGCTGCTCGACCCCGCCAATATGGCGATGGGCGACACCTGCGAGCTGCTGCTCTACGAGGCTGCGCGTGCCCAGCTGGTGCACGAAGTCATCGCTCCCGCGCTCGCAGCCGGCAAGGTGGTTCTGTGCGATCGCTTCTACGATTCCACGACCTGCTATCAGGCATTTGCCGACGGCCTTGACCGCCAGATAGTGCGCGATGCCAACAACCTGGCCGTTGCGGGGACGCACCCGGCGCTCACGCTCGTCTATCACATCACGCCCGAGCAGGCGGCGCTGCGTATGGCCGCCCGTGGTTCGGCAGATCGCATGGAGGCAAAGGGCATGGCCTTCCAAGAGCGTGTCTACCAGGGCTTTTGCGCAATTGCCGCCGAGGAGCCAAACCGCGTAAAGCTCATCGACGCCACCGCGACCATCGAGGACGTCTTCGCGCAGACGGTCGAGCAGGTTCGCACCTACGGCCTCGACATTTCCCAGGACGCCGTCACCGCCGCGCTTGCCCAGGAGGCCGAGTAACATGGCCCCCGCTCAGGCAAGCCTGCTGGCCAAGCTCGACACCCAAGAGCGCGTGCGCGACTTTTTGACCAGTGCCGTCGCCAGCGGTCGCGCATCGCACGCCTACCTGTTTTTGGGCGCGCCCGGCGCGGGCAAGCTCGACGCCGCGTGGGCGCTCGCCCAAGCCTTCCTGTGCGAGCAGGATGGCTGCGGCTCATGCGATAGCTGCGTGCGCGTCGCCCGCCATACGCACCCCGACGTGCACTATTACACGCCCGAGAGCGCCACGGGCTACCTCATCGCCCAGACCCGCGAGCTGCTCGATGACGTGCCTCTGGCGCCCATTCGTGCCAAGGCCAAGGTCTACATCATCGACCGTGCCGAGCAGCTGCGCGCCAACACCGCCAACGCGCTGCTCAAAACACTCGAGGAGCCGCCCGAGGGCGTTATGTTTATCTTGCTGGGCACCTCGGCAGACGTGATGTTGCCCACCATCGTGAGCCGCTGCCAGTGCGTGCCGTTTCGGCTGGTGTCGCCCGCCGTGGCCGCGCGTGCCGTGAGTCGCGCCACCGGTCAGGACCCTGCGCGTTGCCGCATGGCCGTCGCCGTAGCGGGAAGCCCCACGCGTGGCATCGAGTTCCTCAAGAGCGCCGAGCGCCAGGATGCTCGCCGCCAGATGGTCCGTGCCATCGATTCACTCATCGCCGCCGACGAGGCCGATGTGCTCAGCCGCGCCAAGTCGCTCATCGTCGCCGTTAAGGCGCCGCTCGCCGAGGTCAAGTCCACGCAGGAAAAGGTGCTCGAGCAAAACGCCGATTACCTGTCGCGTGGAGCATTGAAGCAGCTTGAGGACCGCAACAAGCGCGAACTCAACGCGCGCGAGCGTTCGGGTATCATGGAAGCGCTGGCGAGCGCGCGGACGCTCATGCGCGACGTGCTGCTGACGCTTCAGGACGAGGCAGCCGACGTAGTGAACGAGGACGTGCGCGACACGATCGGGCGGCTTGCCACCGCGACCAATGTTGCGGGTGCCACGCGGGCGCTCGAGGCAGTCGCGACCGCCGAGCGCAACATTGCCAGAAACGTTACTCCCCAGCTGGCCATCGAGGTCATGCTGTTCGATATCAGGAAGGCACTGAAATGCCGTTAGTCGTACCCGTTAAGTTTACCTACGCCTCGCGCGACCTGTGGTTCGATCCGCAGGATTTGGATATCCTCGAGGCCGATTATGCCATTTGCTCCACCGAGCGCGGAACCGAGATCGGCCTGGTCACGGCCGATCCCTTCGAGGTGCCGCAAGACGAGATCGGTCAGCCGCTCAAGCCCGTGCTGCGCGTGGCGAGCGACATCGACCTGCAGCTTGCCGACGACCTGGCTATCCAGGGTGACGAGGCCATGGTCGACTTCCGCCGCCTGGTCAAGGAGCTCGACCTCGAGATGAAGCCGGTCGGCGTCGAGTACCTGTTTGGCGGCGAGAAGGCCGTGTTCTACTTTGCCGCCGAGGAGCGCGTCGATTTCCGTCAGCTCGTCAAGGACCTGTCCTCGACGCTGCACATTCGCGTCGACATGCGCCAGATTGGCGTGCGTGACGAGACCCGCCTGGTGGGCGGCTATGCCCAGTGCGGCCAGGAGCTCTGCTGCACGCGCTTTGGCGGACAGTTTGAGCCGGTTTCGATCCGCATGGCAAAAGAGCAGGACCTGCCGCTCAACTCGTCCAAGATCAGCGGCGTCTGCGGTCGCCTGATGTGCTGCCTGCGCTACGAGTTCGAGGCGTACAAGGACTTTAAGAGCCGCGCGCCCAAAAAGAAGACGCTCATCGATACGCCGCTTGGCAAGGCGCGCATCCAGGAATATGACACCCCGCGTGAACAGCTGGTGTTGCGCTTGGAGAACGGCAAAGTCTTTAAGGTCAACCTGGCCGACATGACCTGCTCTGAGGGCTGCAAAAAGAAGGCCGCCGAGCAGGGCTGCAACTGCCGCCCCGACTGTGTGACGCGCGATGTGCTCGAGCGTATCGAGTCGCCCGAGATGCGCCTGGCGCTTATGGAGCTCGACCGCGAGAACGGCGTCGACGTGGGCGATGGCCTGTCGAGCGCCGACCGTCTGGCCGGTACATCGATGCCCAAGCGCCGCCGTCGCGATGCAGACGCCGATACCCGTGCCGGTCAGGGCCAGGGCGAGAGTCGCGGCCGCGGCAAGGGTCGCGGAAAGGCCGAGGCACCCGAGGCTGAGGAGGCTTCCGGTGGACGTCGCCACCGCAAGCGCTCGGGTTCGGGCAATGCCGGCGAGGCCGCTTCCGCAGGCAAGAATTCCCCTCGCGAGCGCGAGGCTCAGCAGCCTCAGCAGCAAAACCGCGGCGGTGGCATGAATCCCACGCGCCGTCGCCGCCGCCATTTGTCGAGCGAGGAGCGCGAGGACGCCTTCCGCGCCGCAGCTGCCCGTGAAGCCGGTGCCGCTACCAAGGGTGGTTCGGGTTCCGATACGCCTGCCGACAAGGGTGGCAAGCAGCGCAACGATGACGAGCGCGCCCCGCGTCCGCGTCGTCGCCATTCCTCGGGCACGCAGCAAAAGCCCTCGGTGCCCTCCGTGGCCGATCAGGTCTCGGATGGCGAGGTCAAGGTCACACGTCGTCGCCCCGGAGATGGCGGAGGGGCGGCTGCCAAGGCCGCGCGCGGCGCTGCTCGCGACGAACGCGAGTCGCGCGAAGATCGTGGTGGCGAGGGTTCGGCCGACCAGGGCCAGAAGCGCCGTCGCCGTCGTCGTTCCCGCAAGCCGCGTCAAGATGGCGGCGAGGGCTCGACCCAAAATTCGTCCGCACCGCAACCGCCCACCGGCGAATAGCGCCCGCAAACGGATTTAACCTGCCTGACCCCAAACGCGTTGGGGTACCATAGCGCTGAATCAACAACCCTCCCTGCGACCGAGCGTAGGGAGGGTTGTGTCGTGAAGAGACATTTGAATGTGTTGGGATGCCTGCAAGGTGCCGACATCCTACCGTTTGCGGACGAATTGCTGCCGTTTGCCGAGCGGGCGGCGCACGAGGCGCTTGAGGCGTTGTCGCCCACGCGATGCGCCGGCTGCGAGCGCTCCGGCGCGCTTATTTGCCAAGACTGCTTGGCGGCGCTTGCGCTCATCGACCCGCGGCATAGCTGCACTCGATGCGGCGCCCCGTTTGGAGACTTGCTGTGCACCGAGTGCTCGGTCGAGGGTACGTCTTCGGCGATGGCCGAGGCACTCGATCGCTGCTTGGCGTGTGCCGTTTACACGCATCCGCTGCCGCGGATCATTAAAGCGTACAAAGACGCGGGCGAGCGACGCCTGGCGCCGTATCTGGCAGAGCTGCTATACGACACTGCCTTACATGCCCAGGTCGCGGCGTCCGAACGCTACGGCGGTGTGTTGTCCGGCGCCGATGCCGTGGTGTTTGTGCCCGCGACGGCGGCGGCGTTTCGGCGACGCGGCTTCGATCATATGGAAGCCATCGCGCGCTCGTTTTGCGATCTTTCGGGTGTGCCGTTGCTGGACGCCCTGGTCAAATACGGCCACGGTGACCAGCGCGAGCTCGGTCGCGTCGAGCGCCGGGAACGTGCCCGGGGCATGTACGAGACCGTTGAGGACGTGCGGGGCCGCCGCCTGCTGCTTATCGACGACGTTATCACCACGGGTGCGACCATGGCAGCGGCTTCGGCGGAACTCAAGCGCGCCGGTGCCGCGGCAGTCGATGGTCTCGCTATCGCACGCGTCTGGTAGGGGTGATTCAGATGGCAATAAAGATCGGGCAGCGTGGCAAGCCTACAAGCGAGCAGCTGGCTGCTTCCGTAATTCTGGCGGGTGCCTCGGCGTTGCGCATGATTCGAGCCGAGCGCCGGCAGATGGGCTACATCGGCTGGAAGGACCTTGAGCCCGAGGAGGAGCGCCGCGTGCTGCGCACGTCGTCGCCCTCGACCGAGGACATCTATCTTCCCGACTTGGTGCGAATTGGAGCCAAAAGCGGCGAGGTGCAAGAAGATCTGTGCTTGCTGGTGGGATCTGCGGCGCAGCGCCGCCGCATTCTTGGCGTGAGCTGGTCCGTATGCTCTGAGTTGCCTGCCGGCTCGATTCTAGAGGTGGAACCGGGGGTGTACAGCCTATCTCCCGAGGCCCTTTGTGTTGCCGTCGCCCGCGAGGTCGGCTGTATCCAGGCATTTGCCCTGGCCCAGGAGCTGTGCTCTAAGATTTCGCTGAGTGACCGCGGGAAGTATCTGCCTCCCTACACCTCGCCTGTTGTGAATAGACTTGCAAAGGACAAGGACCAACCGGCAGACGTGGGCTACTTTGAAGTCGAGCCAGTGCTGACACCCGCTCGCTTGGCAGATTACCTCGCGGCATGCAAGGGGAACGCGGCCAAGCAGCTGCGGCGGCTGTGCCCCTATCTGTCAGAAAACCTGCGCTCACCCATGGAGTGCATCATGCTCGCCCTGTTTTCGCTTCCGTTTTCCTATGGCGGATTTGCCTGCGGTCCCTTTAAGACCGACTACAAGATCGAGTTCGATGACCGCGCGCAGGCAATCTCGGGGATGCCGCATGCAGTTTGCGATGCGTATCAGGAAGCAGCCCGGTTTGACCTGGAATACAACGGCGAGCTGGGCCATTCCTCTCGGAGGGGACGTATCCATGATGAAAAGCGCAACACGGGCTTGATTACTATGGGAATCGAGGTCGCGACGGTCAACAACGAAATGCTCTGTGACATGGAAGCGGTGGAAGCGCTCGCATGGCGCGTGCACCAGCGTATGCGAAAGCGGTACCGGAATCGTGTCGATGCCCGCAGGAAGAAGCAAGAGGCGTTGCTTAACACGCTGCGGGCGTGTTTTGGGCTTAAGCCGGTCTAATTTGCGACGAAAATAGGGGGTTAATCATATACCCTGGCCAAAATATGGCAAATATGAGTACTGTCACTAAATCAGTAACAGCAAAATCAAGGAATTTTGGACTCGGAGGCGGCGTAAAGTAAGAAGATAATAAACAAATGTAGAATAACTAAGCATCAGGTTGGCGACACTGAGCGCAAAATCTGTCCGAGAGGCCAAAATTGCCTGTTACTAAATTGGTGGCAGTACTCATATTTGCCATATTTTGACCGGGGCACCCTAAGAAGGGCGCCCCGGAGCTCCCCGTAGGGGAGCTCCGGGCTTCATAGGGGCATGAATAGCCCACTCCGACCTGCAAAATCTGTGCGCGCGATGCGAATGACGCCCTTAACCTTAAACTTCAGCTTGAACTTAGCTATAATGCGCTACGTTCCTACCAGGCTGTGGTTGCGGACGGACGAAATGCCCGTCCTAGTCCAAGACAGACGCGGTCAAAGGGATCCACGTAAGCGACCGCGTGCGCGCGGCGCGATCATGGCGCGTCCTAGATGTAAGCCGCACCGTCCGTTCTACTTTCTTTGGGGCAATACCGCCTCGCGGGCGAGCGGGTCAGTCGTGAAGGTGGCTGCGGCCTCCCGAGCAAACACCCCGGTGCGCAAGTGTGGGGTCAAATACCAGGTCAGCTGGTGGGAACAACCTGATATTCCGCGCAACGCACGGATTGTATACGACACAGAAGGCAGGGTAGTGGACATGGTGAGGGGCAGCTTGATGCACGCGGCTCGGTTAGGTGCTGGGACCGCAGCGGTCATTGCCGTTTTGGGCCTGAGCGGATGCGCGTTCAACCCTCTGTCTACGTTCACGACTCCCACGATCGACCAGATCGAGTACGAGACAGTCACGCCGGCGGTGTCGGACGATGCCCTGGTTACTCCCGGAACCCTGACGGTCGCCCTCGATACTTCCGATGCGCCGCAGGCAATGCAGGGCGCCGACGGCGAGCTTACGGGGTATGCAGTCGACGCTGCCCGCGCCCTCGCAAGCCGCATGGGCCTTAAGATCGCCTTTGTCGATGCGTCCTCGGCAGGTTCCGCGCTCGGCGACAAAAAGGCCGATATCTTTATCGGCGAGATCAACTCCACGGACGGGGACGTTAGCTCGCTCGGCACCTGCCTGTACGATGCCACTTCCGTGTTCGGTAAAACCAGCGATGGTGGGTCGCTAAGCGTTTCCACCGATACCCTTAACACGTCTACTCTGGGTGTCCAGATGTCCTCGGCCTCGCAGGAGGCGCTTGCTAAGCAGAGCATCACCGCCAACCAAAAGACCTACTCCAACATCAACGAGTGCTTTGAGGCGCTCGAGTCCGGCGAGGTCGACTATGTGATCTGCGACTCCACGGCCGGCGGCTACCTTGCACGCCTGATGAGCGAGGTCTCCTATGTCGGTTCGCTCGAGGCGCCCTCGACGCTTGGTGTTGCGGGCCTCTCGTCCAATGATGAACTGTGCCGTGCCGTGAGCGATGCCCTCGACGGTATTACGGCTGACGGCACGCTCGAGGCGGTTCACTGCGTCTGGTACGGCCAGATTCCCTACGACCTCACCACTAAGACGGTTTCGGGCGCTAACGTGCAGCCGGGCGACTCTGAGTCCAGTGAGACCACGTCCTCCGGCAGCGAGTCCTCCGATTCCAACAATGAGACCGCATCCTCCGAGGACAAATCGTCCAGCCAGGAAGGCACCATCACTGACGACGACATTAACAAACTTAATAGCTAGTTATTGCTAGGGGTGGTGTCTCCTATACGTTGGAAAGGACACCTCTTCACGGTTTCAACACGCACTGCCGGGCTTCCCCAATAGGGGAGCCCGGCTTTTTTATCCCTATAAAACCAGCAGGTCAAAGCCAATTTTCGGGACCAAATACAAAGTCGCCGTCGCCCTCCTATAGCGCACTTTGCCACGGAAAAGTGCGAGACTTCGGTATGCGGTATCAAGCAATCGTTATTCGGGTCTTTGGGAATTCGGGTGATTAAATGCACGGCAGTGGGTACATAGCCAGTACAGTAAGTCCCCGAGGCAGATTGGAGCCACGTATGGATATCAAGGTTTCTGGACGCAAGACGACGGTAACCGATGCTCTGCGTGCGCATGTGGATGAGAAGATCGGCGAGGCGCTCAAGGTTTTCGATATCGAGCCCATGACGGTCGACGTTGTACTTCGCTATGAGAAGAACCCCTCGAACCCCAACCCGGCAATCGTCGAGGTCACGGTTCGTGCTCGCGGTTCGGTGATTCGCGTTGCCGAGCACGGTGCAGATATGTACGCCGCCATCGACCTCTCCGCCGATAAGGTCACCCGCCAGCTGCGCAAGTTCAAGACCAAGGTTGTGGACAACCGCCAGGGCGGTGCCAGCGCCGCGGATGTCGCGCCGGTCGAGCGCGTCGAGGATCTGGCCGACCTGCTGCTGCCCGAGGAAGAGGACGACCTGCTCGTCCGCGAGAAGGTTATCGACGTCACCCCGATGACTGAGGAGCAGGCGCTGGTGCAGACCGATCTGCTGGGCCACGACTTCTACGTGTTCGAGAACGCGACGACCGGTCTCATCAATGTGGTGTATCACCGTAAGAATGGTGGATATGGCATCATCAAGCCCCGCATCGAAACACTTGACGAGTAAAATACGTTAACTTGCATGAGTTAACGGCCGGCGGTCATCCCATGCGGATGGCCGCCTTTTTTACGTAAGGAGTCGCTTTGATGGACAAGGCCGCATCCGCCGGTCATTCGGACCGTTGCCGCATCGTCGTCGATACCTGCTGCGACTTTAGCCCCGAGGTCGCCGCGAACCTCGATGTCGATATCCTGGGTTTCCCCTTCATTATCGATGGCGAGGAGCGCACGGATGACATCTGGTCGAGCATCACGCCCAAGGAGTTCTACGACCGCATGCGCGCCGGCGCCCGCGTGTCCACCTCGGCTGTGTCGCTCGGTCGCTATATCGAGTTCTTTACCGAGTGCGCCAAAGAGGGTACGCCTACGGTCTACCTGTGCTTTACCTCGGCGCTGTCGTCGAGCTACAACTCCGCGTGCCAGGCGGCGGACGCCGTGCGCGCCGAGTATCCCAACTTTGAGCTCTACGTGGTCGACAACGCTCTGCCCTGCGCGACCGGCGCGCTCTTGGCGCTCGAGGCCGTGCGCCAGCGTTCGGCGGGACTGACCGCCAAGCAGCTGGTCGATTGGGCAAACGAGGCAAAGACCTACGTCCACGGCTACTTTACGCTCGAGAGCTTTGACGCGCTGGCTGCCGGCGGCCGCATTCCGCCCGCGGCGGCGCAACTCACGGCAAAGCTCGATGTCAAGCCCGAGCTCTCCTACGACCTGGCCGGCTCGCTGTCGCTGATCGGCGTCAACCGCGGCCGCAAGAAGGCGCTCAAGTCCATCCTCAAGTCGTTCCGCGAGAACTACGTGCCCGATCGCACCATGCCCATCGCCATCATGACGGCCGATGCCGAGAAGGACGGCGACTGGCTCGAAGCCGCCATCCGCAAGGAGGAGGGCTGCGCCGACGTCACGATCATTCGCAGCTCCGTGGGCCCCACCATCGGCTCGCACGTGGGCCCCGGCATGGTGGCCTGCGCGTTTTGGGGCAAGAACCGCGCCGAGAAAGCCTCGCTTTCCGACCGCATCGCGCGCCGTGTGCGCGGCGAGTAGACAGGCGCTACGACCACGGGCGCCCCGCAGCTCAAGCGCTGGCACCGAGTATTCAACCTGGTAACAACACCCAACCCAAAAGGAAAGGTTTCATGGCAAACAAGCTCTCCGTCGCATTTATCGGCACCGGAATCATGGGTGCCCCCATCGCCGGCCACATCCTGGATGCCGGCTATCCCGTCACGGTCAACAACCGTACCAAGTCCAAGGCCGCCGCGCTTATCGAGCGCGGTGCCGTTTGGGCCGATACGCCGGCAGATGCCGTGGCGAACGCCGACGTCGTCTTTACCATGGTGGGTTATCCCTCCGAGGTCGAGGAGCTCTACCTGGCGGGCGACGGCCTGCTCGCGTGCACTAAGCCCGGCGCGGTCCTGATCGACCTCACTACAAGCTCGCCCGAGCTGGCGCGCGACATTGCCGAGGCCGCCCAGGTTTCTGGTCGCATGGCGTTTGACTGCCCCGTCACCGGCGGCGAGTCGGGCGCTATCGCCGGTACGCTCACGGCTATCGTGGGCGCTACCGAGAACGACATCGCGCCGGTCCGCGACATCCTTGCCACCTTTGCGGCCAACATCTGCTGCTTCGACGGCGCCGGCAAGGGCCAGGCTGCCAAGCTCGCCAACCAGGTGTCGCTGGGCGCCTGCATGGTCGGTATGGCAGACGCCATGGCATTTGCCGAGCTGAGCGGCCTTGACCTGGAGAAGACCCGCCAGATGATCCTGGGCGGTACCGGTAAGTCCGGCGCCATGGAGAGCCTGGCTCCCAAGGCGCTCGACGGCGACTACAAGCCCGGCTTTATGGTCGAGCACTTCATTAAGGACCTGCGCCTGGCGCTCGCCTACGCCGATGACCGCGAGCTCGCGCTGCCCGGCGCCGACGTGGCCTTTACGCTCTACGACATGCTCGACGCCATCGGTGGTGCCAAGCTGGGCACCCAGGCCATCACGGTCCTCTACAAGGAGGAGGCCGACGCCATCGCCGCCGGTCTGGACTGGTCGCAGTATCGCCCCGAGGAGCACGGTGCCCACGAGGACGGCTGCGGTTGCGGCGAGCACGGCGACGAGCATGAGTGCGGTTGCGGCCACCATCACGGCGAGGACCACGAGTGCTGCGGCGGCCACGGTCATGACGACGGCCACGAGTGCTGCTGTGGCCACCATCACGGGGAGTAGCGCCCATGAGCTGGACGTTCGTGGTGCTTGCGCTGGCGCTCTTTCTCTTTGCGATCTACATCGGCTTTCTGTGCGGCCAGTGGGCGTGCGAAAAGCGCGTCATCACCAAGCGCGACTACTGGATTGCCAACTTTGCGGGAGCGGCGGCAGTCGTCCTACTGACCTGGGTGTTTTCGCTGTTCCCGCTGGTGCAGTTTGCGCCGATCGGTTGGCTCGGCGGCTTTATCGCCGGCCTTAAGATGAGCTTTGGCGAGTCCGTCGGCCCGTGGCGCAAGCACGACGAGGTCTTTAACGTCAACAAGGCTCACCGCGCCGCCGCCGACGCGGGCGATGCCGAGGAACGCCGCCGCGCACGTCGCAATGGCGCGGCCGACCGACAGCTCATCTCGGTCACCGATGACAGCAAGGGTGCTGGCAAGCACGCTAAGAAATAGTAAGAAGAGGTAACTATGGCAGAAAACAAAGACGAACAGCTCACCGACGAGGAGCTGGCACAGCTTCAGCTGGCAGAGGAGAACGAGAACGCCGTCGACCGTCTGGTCAAGGAGCTCGGCTGCCCCACACGCCGCATCCGCCAGTTTGCCGCCCGCGTGCTGCATCTGCTGGCTGAGCGCGACCCGCAGCGCGTCGTGCCCTGCGTGCCCGCGCTGATCGAGGCACTCGACCGCCCCGAGGCTCAGACCCGCTGGGAGGCGCTCGATGCCCTGGCGGCGCTCGCCACCACCTGCCCCGAGCAGCTGGGCGATGCTTTTGAGGGCGCCGAGACCGCACTGTTCGACGAGATTTCCTCCACGCTGCGCTATGCCGCCTTCCGCCTGCTGTGCGTGTGGGGTGCCACGAGCGTCGAGCGTTCGCGCGAGGCTTGGCCCATCCTGGACGAGGCCATCCAGTGCTACCACGGCGACCTTGAGTATCGCGACATGCTCGGTTGCCTGTACGAGTTTTGCCAGGGCGAGATCGACGCCGAGGTTGCCGAGAAGCTTGCGCTGCGCCTTAAGTTCGATGCCGAGAACGGCAAGGGCAGCTATCTCAAGGCCCGTTCGAGCGAGATTTGCGAAATGCTTGTTAAACGTTTTGGCCTGGATCTCTCCAAAAAGAAGAAGCGTGCTAGCGTTAAAAAATCTGACGACGCCGAAGACGAGGAGTAACAGATTATGGCGCACGATGTAGTCCTGATTCCTGGTGACGGTATCGGTCCCGAGATTACGCAGGCCATGCGCCGCGTGGTCGAGGCCACCGGTGTCCAGATCAACTGGAACGTCCAGGAGGCCGGCGCCGGCGTCATGGACGAGTTTGGTACGCCGCTGCCCCAGCACGTGCTCGATGCGATCGCCGAGACCAAGGTTGCCATCAAGGGCCCCATCACCACACCGGTCGGCACGGGCTTCCGCAGCGTCAACGTGGCCCTGCGCAAGCACTTCGACCTGTATGCCTGCGTGCGCCCCTGTCTGTCGCAGCCGGGCGACGGCTCGCGCTTCCGCGACGTTGACCTGGTCATCGTGCGCGAGAACACCGAGGACCTCTACGCCGGTATCGAGTTCGATGAGGGCGCTGCCGAGGTCGAGGAACTCTCGCGGCTCGTCGAGCGTTCGGGCCAAAAGACCTTCGCCGCCGATTCCGCCATCTCGATCAAGCCCATCTCCATCGCCAAGAGCCGCCGCATTGTGGAGTATGCCTTTGAGTATGCCCGCCGCTGCGGCCGTAAAAAGGTGACGGCCGTGCACAAGGCCAACATCATGAAGGCGACCGACGGCCTGTTCCTGCGCGTGGCGCGCGAGGTGGCCGCCAGCTATCCCGATATCGAGTTCAACGACAAGATCGTCGACGCCACCTGCATGGGCCTGGTCCAGAACCCCAACGACTTCGATGTCCTGGTGCTGCCCAACCTGTACGGCGACATCGTGAGCGACCTGTGCGCGGGCCTGGTGGGCGGCCTGGGTATGGCCCCCGGCTCCAACATCGGCGCCGACTGCGCCATCTTCGAGGCAACGCACGGCTCTGCGCCCGATATCGCTGGCCAGGATATTGCCAACCCCACGGCCGAGATCCTCTCTGCTGCTATGATGCTCGATCACCTGGGCGAGAACGATGCTGCCAATCGCATCCGTGCGGCCGTATCTGCCACGCTCGACGAGGGCGAGCAGGTTACCGGTGACGTGCGTCGTGCCCAGACCGGCTCCGTCGAGGGCGCTGTGGGTACGCAGGCATTTGCCGATGCCGTTATCGCGCACCTGGCCTAAGGCATGCGTGCTGCAAACGCCTAAATAGTACTTAAGTGTTTGCGTATAACCTGAGAATCAATACGCCCGGCGCTCTGCCGGGCGTATTCTATTGGGGACTATGTTTCCTAACAAGGAGTAACTGATATGGGTCTGATTCAAAAGAAGGACGAGAAGGACGAGATCGACGGCATCCAGATCATCGAGCGCGGCGAAGGTCCCGACGGTGACGAGGACGAGAAGATCGACCTGGTCGCCGGTACGTCTGCCGAGCACATTGCCGCCGGCACGACGGCCGAGGAGGAGGACGCCCGACTGGAGGCTCAGATTGCCGCGGATGCCGCTGACGAGAATCTGATGCCCGAGGCCCAGGATGAGGACGAAACTGACGCCGACGCGGACGACCATGCATCCAAGCACAAGAAGACGATGATTGCCGCCTTTGTGGTCGCTGTCGTGATCGCTGCTGTGGTCGGCTTTTTTATCGGCAACGGCGGCTTTGGCGGCAAGGGCGTCGGCTCGGCGATCCTCACCGAGGACCAGCTCGATTCGACTGTGGCAAGCTATAGCTACAACGGCAAGAAGAGCGACATCACCGCGCGCGAGGCCATCGAGAGCCAGTACAGCCTCGATACCGTCAAGGATAGCGATGGCAACTACACCGCTCCTTCTGCCGACGTCATCCTGTCCTATGTGCGCAACCAGATTCTGCTGGACGCTGCCGAGGACGAGGGCATTACCGTCTCTTCTAAGGAGATGAAGAAGTACGCCGAGGATTCCATCGGCACCTCCGACTACAAGACCATGGCAAAACAGTACGGCGTGTCCAAGGACCAGGCCAAGCAGATCGTCCGCCAGTCCGCGACGCTGCAGAAGCTCTACAAGAAGAAGGTCGGCGATAGCTCCGCAAGCATGCCAACCGCCCCGACCGAGCCTGCTGACGGCAACGAGGAGACCGCGAGCAAGGACTACGCTGACTACATCATCAACCTTGCCGGCGATGAGTGGGATAGCTCAAAGGGCACTTGGAAGGATGCCGACAGCACCTATGCCAAGGCCTTTGCCGATGATGCCTTTACGGTCGATAGTGCCACCTACAAGCAGGCCATGACCGCCTACTACACTGCTTATCAGCAGTACTCCTCGCAGGCTTCGAGCGCCAGCTCCAAGTGGACCGAGTATGCTAACGGCCTCTACGCCAAGGCCAACATCAGCATCTACGGCCTGTTTGCGTAAAGAGTTGCACGGCTCATCGAGCATCTAGCTGATAGAAAACAAATTGCCCGCCAGTACGGAAGTCGTTCTGGCGGGCAATTTGCGTTGAGGGCGTGATTGGCGGCTTAATTATGGCTATTCATCTTTAAGTCCAAAAAGGCTATCGGCTTCATCGTCGGATATATATTCCAGTACATCGCCCGGTTGGCAGTCGAGTGCCCGGCATATCGCGTCAAGAGTTGAAAAACGTATGGCAGAAACCTTGCCCGTCTTAATGCGTGACATATTGACCTGGGAGATGCCCACGCGTTCCGCAAGCTCTTTGGATGAGATCTTGCGTTCGGCGAGCATGCGGTCAAGCCGCAGAATAATCATGGATTCCCCCTAGAGCAACTCGTCATCTTGTTTTTGCAGGATATGCCCGTAGCGGAAGATGCTGGCAATCAGGCAAATAATCAGGCCTGCAAAGAGCATGGAGGGCTCGAATGGCTGGCCGACGAACGCATCCGTAAAGCTGCCGCCAAATCCTGAGAGTATCATTCCTGTGATTACGGCACCAAGAAGCCTCACGGCAACGCCGCCGATAAGGAATAAATGTCCTACTCGACGAAGTGTCTGGTTACATTCAAGGTCAAAGGGCCTGCCTTCCTTTTCAATGTTGAAGAAAAGCCTGCGCACACTTATCGCGATGGTAAGCGCGAGACATGTCATCAAGAGGCTCCCTATGGCAGTGTGACCATCGTGTGCAACGAGCATAAGTGGGGCCTGCGCATCGGTACCGACGATAGCAAGGCACGGCCCTTCGCCGGCTTGAAGTTCTACGGATTGGAGACACGACCCTTGGGAGAGGCCAGGCAATATGAGTAGAAGGTCAATCGCAATGACTGCGAGGAGTCCCAGAGCGAGCGCGGTGGTAATGCAGATCGTGGCCCATTTGCAGATACGAGCGAGCTTCCTCAGTTTGGCTATTGTCTGTTCGCGGCTGATGGTTTCATTCGATATAGATGCGTTTCGATGGACCATAACCCCTCCAATCGGCGTTTTGGATGATACTTGTATCATATCAGAATTAACGATAAACGATAAATAATTACGGATACTGAGTAAGTAATGATTGAAAACGATTAACGTGAGCTATTGGCTCATTTTGGATGCCGGAGTTTGACGCGCGGGGAATGAGGACAAATGTCAAAACTTCCAGTGATCGTACAAACGCTTCATCGGGTTTCCCCGATTCATATGGGAAAACAACTGCAAACGATTGCAAGTAACCGGTGAACGGTCGAAAACTACCGTTCACCGATAATTTCTAAACTGGTTCTAACTGGTATTAAGTCAAAAAGACCAATTCACATATCTTCACAATGACCTGCAATTTTTCTACATGCTATTTTTAGCCGCCCTACGTTGTTTAGACACAGAAAAAGATCCGATCTTTTGCCAAAGCATTTCGAAACGGTTTCAAAACCGCAGGTAGAAGTGTTAACGACCGGTGAACGGTCGAAATATCACCGTGAGCGGTGCAAAAACGTTTTACTGTATGAATCAACGAAAGTGACCTCTTCTGGGGTGATATAGTGACAACAACACGTCACGTGGTTACTACCAGTTTAGAAACCACTGGTCTTCAAAGAACGCTTTCTAAGAAGCTTTAAGGGCGAGCGCCCGCTGGCTTCCGAAAATCATCGGACTCAGATCGTACACACCTTCGGAAGGGAAATTTGAATGGTTGGCTTTATTCTTACCGGTCATGGACAGTTCGCACCCGGCCTTGCAAGTGCTATCGCTATGGTTGCCGGCGACCAGCCCGCTTTTACCGTCGTTCCTTTTGAGGGCGACCAGGCTGCTTCCTACGGTGAGGATCTCCGCGCCGCTATCACCGCCATGCGTGAGGAGTGCGATGGCGTGCTCGTCTTTACCGACCTGCTCGGTGGTACCCCGTTTAACCAGTCGATGATGATTGCCCAGGATGTCGACAATGTCGAGGTTCTGACCGGCACTAACCTCCCCATGGTTATTGAGCTTCTGTTCCTCCGCGGCAATGCCACGCTCGCCGAACTTGGCGAGCAGGCCGTGACCGTTGGCCAGACGGGCATCACCGCCCAGACGGTCGCATCCGTTGCCGGCTCCGAGGAAGAGGATATCTTCGGCGATGAGGATGGCATCTAATGGCCGATTTCGGAGCCAACGTCCTGAGCTCCTCGGTTGCCCTTTTAGGCCTGCTTGTCGTCATGGGCTTGATTTACACCATCTGGTCGCAAATCAACATGAAGAAGAAGCAGAAGTACTTCAAGGAGCTGCACACCGAGCTCAAGCCGGGTCAGGAGGTTCTTTTCGCCGGCGGTATCTACGGAACCGTCAAGGGCATCGAAGGCGAAAAGGTCCAGATCAAAGTCCGATCCGGTGCCGTCGTAGATGTTTCGCGTTACGCGATTCAGGAGATCAAGTAACTGTCGTCAGCAAATAACGAAAGGAAGCTGATCAACATGGCAGAACCCAACATTCTTCTTACCCGCATCGATAACCGACTGGTCCATGGTCAGGTCGCTACCCAGTGGAACTCCACCCTGGGCTCCAACCTCATCCTCGTCGCCAACGACGATGTGTCGACCAACACCATGCGCCAGAACCTCATGAAGATGGCCGCTCCCACCGGCGTCGCTACGCGTTTCTTCTCCCTGCAGAAGACCATCGACGTCATCGGTAAGGCGAGCCCGCGCCAGAAGATCTTCATCGTGGCCGAAACACCGGAAGACGTGCTTACGCTCGTCAAGGGCGGTGTGCCTATAAAGAAGGTAAACATCGGCAACATGCACATGTCGGAAGGAAAGCGCCAAGTCGCCACCTCCGTCGCAGTTAACGACGAGGATGTCGCTGCGTTTAAAGAGCTGCAGGAATTGGGGGTGGAGTTGGAGATCAGGCGCGTTCCGAGCACGCCTGTTGAGGACACGAGCAAGCTCTTCTCGTAATCCTCATGATCCACGTTGTCAGGATTGAAACCCTGACATTCTGTACGTGAAATCCAAAGTGCGTACATACATTTTGAAAGGAGGAGCAAGATGGAATACTCGATCATCCAGGTCGCTCTGGTCTTCATCGTCACGTTCGTCGCGGCAATCGACCAGTTCAACTTCCTCGAGTCTCTCTATCAGCCCATCGTCACCGGCGCCGTCATCGGTCTTATCCTTGGCGACCTCAACACCGGTCTTCTCGTGGGTGGTACTTATCAGCTCATGACGATCGGCAACATGCCGATCGGAGGCGCTCAGCCGCCTAACGCCGTCATCGGCGGCATCATGGCAGCCATTCTCGCTATCGCTACGGGCCTCGAGCCCAACGCGGCAGTCGGCCTTGCCATTCCGTTCGCTCTGCTTGGTCAGCTCGGCGTTACCCTGGTCTTCACGCTTATGTCGCCCCTCATGTCCTCCGCGGACAACATGGCTCATAACGCTGACACCAAGGGCATCGAGCGCCTGAACTACTTCGCCATGGCTCTGCTCGGCCTGATCTTCGCTGTCGTCGTCACCCTGTTCTTCATCGCTGGCGCTACCATCGGTCAGACCATCGCTTCCGCCATCCCGACTTGGCTGCAGACCGGTCTGTCCGCTGCAGGCGGCATGATGCGCTTCGTCGGCTTCGCCGTCCTGCTCAAGGTTATGATGAACCGCGATATGTGGGGCTTCTTCCTCATGGGCTTTGGCCTCGCGCTCATCACCGTTGCCAACGAATCTCTGGCAACCCCTGCTCTGCTC
Source organism: uncultured Collinsella sp. (assembly GCA_900546825.1). Taxonomy (GTDB): domain Bacteria; phylum Actinomycetota; class Coriobacteriia; order Coriobacteriales; family Coriobacteriaceae; genus Collinsella. The sequence continues at coordinate 17,766 of UREE01000023.1, forward strand.
ATCCTCGCTCTCATCGGCTTCGGCATCGCTTTCTGGGACTTCCAGCAGCAGACCGAGCTGAAGGGTGCAGCTGTTTCTGACGGAGGTGACTTCGAAGATGGCATCTAATGAGTATGTGATCCCGGAGCACTACGAGGATCTCACTCCTGCTCCGCAGCTCGACCAGAAGACCCTCAACAAGATGGCTTGGCGCTCCTGCTTCCTGCAGGCCTCGTTCAACTACGAGCGTATGCAGGCCGCTGGCTGGCTCTACTCCATCATCCCTGGTCTGGAGAAGATCCACACCAACAAGAACGACCTCGCGGCTTCCATGAGCCACAACCTGGAGTTCTTCAACACTCACCCGTTCCTCGTCACCTTTGTTATGGGCATCGTGCTTTCGCTCGAGCAGAACAAGGTTGACATCCCCACGATTCGCGCCGTCCGCGTCGCCGCAATGGGCCCGCTCGGTGGTATCGGTGACGCCCTGTTCTGGCTGACGCTCGTGCCTATCACGGCCGGCATCACCTCCAACATGGCCATCAACGGCAACGCCGCTGCGCCGATCATCTTCCTGGTGATCTTCAACGCTGTCCAGTTCGCTCTGCGCTTCTGGCTCATGAACTGGTCCTACAAGCTTGGCACCAGCGCTATTGACGCTCTGACCGCCAACATGCAGGCCTTCACGCGTGCCGCTTCCATCATGGGCGTCTTCGTCGTCGGTTGCCTGGTCGTCACCATGGGTGGCACCCAGATCAACCTCCAGATCCCCAACGGCACCACCCGTGGCCTTGCCCCTACTACCGTGATCGTCTCCGAGAAGGAGGCCGAGAACTTCACCGGTATGGAGGGCATCGATACCGAGACCGCTGAGGCCGGTACCATCGCCATGACCGATGAGGACGGCAACGCCCTCACCGCCGTCGATGCCGACGGCAACGAGGTCAAGTGCGGCGTCGCCGATCTGGGCAACGGCATGGAGTCCGTGACCTACGCTACCGTCACCGAGGATCCGGTCAACTTCTCTGTTGCCGACACCCTCAACACCATCGTCCCGAAGCTCGTCCCGCTTATGCTTACGCTGCTGCTTTACTACATGTTCGCTAAGCACAGCTGGACCCCGACCAAGGGCATTCTGCTGCTCTTCGTCCTGGGCATCCTGGGCGCTGGCCCGCTTGGTCTCTGGCCGAGCATCTGGTAAGGCTCTAGCTTGAGGGGTGTGTCCCTACGCGGCTCACACCCCGACCCCTTAAGCCATGTGTATGTTAAAAGCCGCGTGCTCGAAAGAGCGCGCGGCTTTTGTTTTCTTGATGATTCGGGTGTTGCGGACTGATAATGCTTAACACCCTAGGTAGTTAGCCGAATTCGAGCAAAAGGGAGGATAGGATGGCGATCGGAGCGCGTAAGCAACCGCTGTACGATCAGCTGGTCGATATTCTGACCGAAAAGATTGACCATGAATATCGCGCCGGTGACATGATTCCTTCCGAGCGCGAACTTTCGGAGCGCTATGGTCTCTCGCGCACTACGGTACGCCTGGCTCTGCAGGAACTGGAGCGTTTAGGACTGGTGGTTCGGCAGCACGGTCGCGGTACCTTTGTGACCGACCGTTCGGCAAAGGCAACCAATCTTATGCAGTCCTACAGCTTTACCGAGCAGATGCGCGCTATGGGTCGCGACCCTGAGACCACGATTCTCGATTTTTGCGAGATGGAGGCCGATAAGAATCTGGTCGAGCATATGGGATTACGTATCGGTGATCGCATTTTTAAGCTCAAGCGCCTTCGTTCTGCCGACAACATGCCCATGATGGTCGAACGCAGCTATCTACCGGTTCGTCAATTTCTGTCCTTAAAACGACCGCTACTGGAGCGTAAGCCGCTTTATGATGTGATTGAGCAAGACTTTCAGCAAAAGATACGCGTGGCCGAAGAGGAGTTCTATGCGAGCATAGCCCGTCCCACCGACGCACACCTTTTGGGAATTGTCGAGGGCTCGCCTGTGCTCGATTTGGTCAGGACTACGTATAACGAGTCAAACGAGGTTGTGGAGTACACGCTCTCGGTTGCTCGTGCCGATCAGTTTAAATACAAGGTTTACCACCAGCGTAGCGACTAGTGTCCGCATCGTTTCCATATGATGATTCTTTGCATTTAACTGGTTACTACCAGATAACCAACTGAAGTGTATAATTGCACGTCAGAGGATTACTTCTAGAGAGAGGTATTAGAAATGTTCGAGAAGAGTGTCGAGGAGCTCACCGAGCTCGGCGCCCAGATTACCACGGCCGAGATTGCTCAGCAGCCCGAGCTTTGGCGTGATACGCTCAACATCTATCGCGAGAACAAGGAGGCCATCGAGGCCTTCTTGGCCGAGGCTCGCGCTATGGGCGAGGGTCGTCTGTCCGTTGTCTTCACCGGTGCCGGTACGTCCGACTACGTTGGCGATACCTGCGCCCCGTACCTGCGTCACGCTGGCAACACTGATCTCTACGACTTTAAGCCCATCGCCACGACCGACATCGTGAGCGCCCCGCGCGACTTCCTGCGCGCCGAGGATCCCACGCTCGTGGTTTCCTTTGCCCGTTCTGGCAACAGCCCCGAGAGCCTTGCTGCCGTTGCCGTTGCCAAGGAGCTCGTCCACAACGTCAAGTTCCTCAACATCACCTGCGCTCCCGAGGGCAAGCTCGCTGTCGAGTCTGCCGATGATCCCAACGCGCTGACGCTGCTCATTCCGCGCGCCAACGACAAGGGCTTCGCCATGACCGGTTCTTATTCCTGCATGACCCTGCTCTCCACCCTTATTTTCGACACTGCCTCTGACGAGCAGAAGGCCGAGTGGGTCGAGACCATCGCCAAGATGGGCGAGGAGGTTATCGCTCGCGAGTCCGAGGTTGCCGATTACCTCGCTGGCGACTTCAATCGCGTGACCTACCTGGGCTCCGGCTCCTTTGGCGGCCTTGCTCAGGAGAGCCAGCTTAAGATTCTCGAGCTTGCTCACGGTCTGGTCGCTACTTCCTACGACACCTCCATGGGCTATCGTCACGGACCTAAGTCCTTCGTCGACGATAAGACGCTCGTCTTCGTGTTCGTCAACAACGACGCCTACACCCGTCAGTACGACATCGACATCCTCAACGAGATCGGTGGCGACAAGATCGCTCAGCACACCGTTGCCGTTCAGCAGGATGGCGCTACCGTCTACGAGGGCGAGTCCTTCACCTTTAAGGGCTATGAGGCACTCCCCGAGGGCTACCTTGCCCTGCCGTTCGTGATGTTTGCCCAGGCTATCAGCCTGCTCAACTCCGTGCGCGTGGGCAACACGCCCGATACGCCGAGCCCCACCGGCACGGTCAACCGCGTGGTCAAGGGCGTGACGATTCACCCCTTCATCGCTTAATCGCGTCCCCCTGTAAGGGCGCCCGTCCGCTCATAACGGCGGGCGGGCGCTTTTTGTTTTTACATGGACCGGGTATAAGCATCACCACAGTCAACTGCTTTAGAAGCAAGGAGTGCATATGAGCACGTACGCAATTAAGGCTGACAAGTTCTTCTTGCCGGCAGGCCCGCAACTGGGCGGCTATCTTATGGTCGAGGATGGCGTCTTTGGCGCCTGGCAGGCCGACGAGCCCTCTTGCGAGATTAAGGACTACACGGGATCGTGGATCGCACCGGGTATGGTCGATACTCACATCCATGGCTTCTACAACCACTCAACTACCGATAACGATCCCGAAGGCATCGATATCAGCTCGACCGAGCTTGCCCGTCGCGGTACCACCAGCTGGCTGCCCACGACGTTCACCGATGGCGTCGAGCAGATCAAGGACGCCTGCGCCGCCATTGCCCAGGCGGACGAGGGCCGCGGCCCCGACTTCTGCGGTGCTCGCATTCAGGGCATCTACCTGGAGGGCCCCTTCTTTACCATGAAGCACGTGGGCGCGCAGAACCCCGCTTACCTGATCGATCCCTCCGAGGAGGTCTTCGACCAGTGGCAGGAGGCTGCTGGCGGACGTATCGTCAAGAGCGCTATGGCCGCTGAGCGCGATGGCGCTGCCACCTATGCTGCCGCCCTCAACGCGAAGGGCGTCGTGACCAGCATCGGTCACTCCGACGCCACCTACGATGAGTGCATCGCCGCCATCAACGCCGGTGCCAGCTGCTTTACGCATACCTATAACGGCCAGCGCGGGCTGCATCACCGTGAGCCCGGTGTCGTGGGTGCTGCCATGTCCACGCCCGAGACCTACGCTGAGATCATCTGTGACGGCAAGCACGTAAACCCTGCCGCCATCAAGGCGCTGCTGCAGGCAAAGGGCTGGCAGCACACGGTACTCATCACCGACTGCCTGGGCTGCGGCGGCATGCCCGAGGGCAGCTACACCAGTGGCGGCATGGACGTCATCATGAAGGACAACCTGTGCTGGCTCGCCGACGGCAAGAGCATTGCCGGCTCGGTGCTCACGCTTGCCCAGGGTGTCAAGAACATCGTCGACTGGGGCATCGCCAGCGCCGATATCGCCATTCGCATGGCAACCGAGGTGCCGGCTCGCTCTGCGCACATCGAGGATAAGTGCGGCAGCATCATGCCGGGTCGCGACGCCGACTTTGTCGTGTTCGACCACGAGCTCACCCTCGTCGAGACGTATGTTGGCGGCCAGAGCGTCGGCAACGCCTTTACCGAGTAACGATAGAAAAAGACGGCGGGCCCGAATCTGCTCGGACCCGCCGTATGGGTTAAACGCTCAAAAGCACCTTCACAGTTACAGCTTGTTAGCAATCTTCTTTGCCGTGCGCTTAACGCCGGCCACCAGGCCTCCTGCAGGATGCTCCTTTTCGTATGCTAGACGCTTCTCGCGCTTGGCGTACTCTTCGACGATGATATCGCCGTACTCATCTTCGATTTTGTCGAAGAAATCGACGGCTCCCTTAATCTCTTCGGCAGTTGGGTGTCCCTTCTGGACGCCGCCGGCGAGCTTGAACGGCCCCCACGTATCAAAGCCGGGGCAGCCGTAGACACCCATAAAGATGGCCTGCCTCATGCGGCAGATGCCATCGATATCCTTGCCGTACCACTTGTTTTTGCCACCATAGGTCATAAGGCCAAATACCTTATCCTGCGGCTGCAGCACGTTCGTGAGCACACGTGCCATGTCCTTGTCGATCTCGGAGTAATAGATGCCCGTGGCGACACCGATCAGATGGTATTCGTGCAGGTCGGGGTACTCGTTTTTACCGAGTGACTTCACGTCGAGGGTATCGATTTCGGGGTGCGCCTCGACGATGGCGTCCACGAGCTTTTTCGTATTGCCGTGGTGGCGTGAGGCATAAAGGATGATGGTTCGCATAAGAAGGCCTTTCAGCTGTAATTGCATCAATGTCTGTATGGTACCCCGTTACATGGCCGGGATACCGGACGCATCGATGAACGTGCGGGTTTGTCCTTTGGTCAGGGCCGAGACGGGTTCTTGCGAGCAAAAAGCAGTTGTTCGAAAGGATGGACAATGGAATACGCTCTCTCCAACGATTCGATTTCTATCAAGGTCTCCACGGCCGGCGGCTCGTTTACCTCGATTGAGGCTGGAGGTCGCGAGTACCTGTGGCAGGGTGATCCCGCCGTGTGGTCCGGCCAGGCACCGATTTGCTTCCCGATTTGCGGAGGCCTGCGTGATGGTAGCGCCATGACGTTTGCCGGGCATCACGTGAAGCTCGCTCGCCACGGGTTTGCGCGCAAACAGGAGTGGAAGCTGCTGAGCCAGAGCGAGAACGAGCTGGCGATGTGCCTGGCTTCGGAGGATAACGCCGCGCTGCTGAGCGATTATCCGTACCCGTTTAAGCTTGTCGCTCGTTATGCGCTTGAGGGGGATACCGTGCGCGTCTCCTATGAGGTGACCAACGAGGGCACCGAGGACATGCCGTTCTTTATCGGTGGACACCCCGGCTTTAGGTGCCCGCTCGACGAGGGCGAGGCCTATACGGACTACGAGCTGCGCTTTGAGAAAGACGAGGCTGCGGAGCTCTGCACCGCCGTTCCCTCGACTGGATTGATTGACGTGGCAAACCGCTCCAAGAACCCCATGGTGGGAAAGACGCTGCCCCTGTCGCACGAGCTCTTCGATTTTGCGGAGACCATCTTTGACGTGCTCGAGAGCCGGCAGGTCACGCTTTCCAAAAAGGGCGAGGACAAGGGCGTTCGCCTGAGCTTTGAGGGCTTCCCGTATCTCATTGTGTGGAGTAAGCCCGAGGGCGATTTTGTGGCAGTTGAGCCCTGGGGCGGCCTTTCGACCTGCTCCGATGAGGATGACGTGCTTGAGCATAAGCGCGGCTGCCTTGTCGCCAAGCCCAAGGAGACCGTCGTTCGCTCGTTCACGATTGAAATTCTGTAATTCCGTTTTGTCGACTCGTATCGCGAGGCACAAGGAGCCTGCGAGATAAGGAGCTAAAAATGATCCTCACCGTTACGATGAACCCGTCTGTCGATACGCGCTATCAGCTCGATGAGCTCGTTATCGACGACGTCAACCGTGTGATGCCCGAAAAGACCGCCGGCGGCAAGGGCCTCAACGTGGCCCGTGTGCTGGGTCAGCTGGGCGACGACGTCGTGGCAACCGGTCTGCTCGGCGGCCACATGGGCGCTTATATGGCCGAGCTCATGGACGCCAACGGTATTAACAACGACTTTGTGCCCATCAAGGGCGAGACCCGCATCTGCCTCAATATCCTTCATGCCGGCAACCAGACCGAGCTGCTCGAGAGCGGCCCGACAATTGCCCCCGAGGAGCTCGATGCCTTTACCGCCAAGTTTACCGAGCTTGCGAGCAAGGCCGACGTTGTCACCATCTCGGGTTCGCTGCCCCGCGGTGTCGAGGCAGACTACTATGCCAAGATCACGGGCATTGCCGAGAACGCCGGTGCCAAGGTGTTGCTCGATACCTCGGGTGCTTCGCTCGAGGCCGCCCTTAAGTCCGAAATTAAGCCCGAGCTGGTCAAGCCTAACCTGACCGAGATCAACGGCCTTTTGGGTACGAGCTTTACCACCGACGATGTGGACGAGCTCCGCGCCGCGCTCGCCTCTGATGCCCGCTTCTCCGATATCCCCTGGGTCGTCGTGTCCATGGGTGCCGCCGGTTCCGTGGGCTTCCACAATGGCCGTGCGTTCCGCGCCAAGACCCCCGATATCCCCGCCGTTAACGCTACGGGCTCGGGCGATTCGACCATTGCCGGCTTCGCACATGCGATTGCTGCCGGCGCGGATGACGAGACGGTGCTGCGTACCGCCAATACCTGCGGCAAGCTCAATGCCATGGATCCTATGACTGGCCATCTGGTCATGGACCGTTGGGACGAGGTCTACAACGGCGTTGTCGTGACCGAGCTGTAAGAGCTTGAGCGTCGGCCCGGTATCGCTTGCTGGCTCATGTCGACGACAAGTGCGGTAGCATTATGCTGAGGCGCGACGCTGAGCTTGTCGTGTTCAATCCCGACCTTACCCTGGTCGAGACGTATGTGGGTGGCAACAGCGTCGGTAACGCGTTTGCCGAGTGGCTGCCAAAGAAACGATCCGAGAGGGGATTTAGATGATTTACGGTGCACTGGGCGATATCGAGGAATACCGCGGAATGCTCAAGGGCCTCGACGTGCTGATCGATTGGCTCGAGGAGAACGACCCGGCGCAGCTCGAGGTCGGCAGCCATCCGATTCTGGGCGACAAGGTCTTTGCGAACGTCATGGCTCCCACGACGCGTCCCGAGGCCGAGGCTCACTACGAGACGCATCAGCGCTATCACGATTTGCAGATCGACGTCGAGGGTCGCGAGGCCTTTAAGGTCGCTACGGGCAGCCTGACGCTGGTCCAGGAGTTTGACGAGAAGGACGACTACGATCTGGTCGATTCCGACGCTTCGATTGCCGGCGATCTTGCTGACGACAAGTTTGCACTGTTCGTTGCCGGCGAGCCTCACATGCCCACGCTCGAGTTCCCGGGCGATGGCGCACAACCGATCAAGAAGATTTGCTTTAAGCTGCTTGCAGATGCTTACTGGGAAGAGTAGCGAGCTGCTCGGCTGAGTTGTTCGTCTGATGGCGTGATTCCCCTAGGGAAATCACGCTAGGCCCCCGCCAAACGGGTTTTCCTAGGGAAATCACGTTTGGCGGGGTTTTCTGTTTTTGAGGCTTATAGGACAAAAAGTGTGTCCCGATAGAACATCCGTTTCCATCCATTA
>UREE01000024.1 GCA_900546825.1 uncultured Collinsella sp.
GAAAGCACTTAATGTGCTTTCCGTCTTGCGCAGGACTGTAGAGCAGCAAACTTAACCCCCGCCCCCAGCCCCGGAGACCCTCCCGGAGGGACCGAAAAATTTTTTCAAAAAAGTTGTTGCGCGCCGGACAGACTTCTGTGTATACTAATCCCCGCAGCGCACGCGAGCGGAAACAAACGCGAACGCCTGCCTGGGGAGTTAGCTCAGTTTGGTTAGAGCGCCGGCCTGTCACGTCGGAGGTCGCGGGTTCGAGCCCCGTACTTCCCGCCAACGCAATTAAAGCCACGTCTTCGGACGTGGCTTTTTGCGTTTGATGCACTTTGTTTCGATAGAACGATCGCCCTGGCGCATCTTCGCCCAGAATCCCCGCCCCTTCGGGAACGCAAGTAAAATCTAATAAGCATATCTGTCTAAACAACAGCTTTGTTGCGCAACACCTGTTCAACGAGACAGGGGGGTTAGGTTATACTAAATTGCACTGTAGGCCGCATCTGATGCATTTCGCTCCAAGCGCGGCACTCAGTGGATATCCGATTTACCATTTGGATGTCCTAGCGGTCATTTAGCGTCTCGACACAAGCTCGGCCCCGGAGCTCGTTCGAGCTGTTCGTATTCCTTGAAAGGGGAAAAATGGACATATCGAGGAAGACTGATTACGCCCTTCGTATGCTGGCGATGCTTGCCGAGGATCCGGAGTGTTTGCTTTCTGTTCGCACCGCTGCCGAAGAGGTCAATGTCCCGTATTCGTTTGCCCGTTCGATTCAACACGGCTTGGTCCAGGCCGGTATTGTGGAGAGTCTGCGTGGCGTCCACGGTGGCATGCGTCTCAAGGTCAGTCCGGACGACGTCACCATTCGTCAGGTCGTCGAGGCCGTTCAGGGTCCTATGGTTATGAACGATTGCACCGCACCCGATGGCGACTGTGCGCGCATGGGCGCGTGCTGCTATCATCCCCTGTGGGCCGGAGCCCAGGCGTTGATGCGCGACTACCTCGATTCCGTTTCGCTCGGCGACATCGTCGCTCACCGCCAGTTCCCGGCCGTCGATCCCAAGTTCGCCGACCGCGAAGCGTTTCCCGAGTACGCCACCTGCGCGTGCGCTTGCCGGGAGGAATAGCGCCGCATAAGGAGCATAGCCATGATTCAGGACCCCTTTCGTTCGATGATTCGTTCGGAAGGGGTCCTGCGTTATCGCGACCTTCCGTGGCGCCGCACACGCGATCCGTACATCATTTGGCTTTCTGAGGTCATGCTGCAGCAAACGCAGGTGCCGCGCGTGGAGGCGCGCATGCCGGTGTGGCTCGATCGTTTTCCGACTGTGCAGGCGCTTGCCCAGGCCGCGCCTTCCGATGTTTTGGACGCTTGGCAGGGGATGGGCTACAACCGACGCGCTCTGGCGCTCCACAAGGCCGCCCAGCGCGTTATAGAGGACTGGGACGGGGAGTTTCCGCACGAGACACGTGACTTGGTCGCTCTTCCTGGTATTGGCCCGGCAACGGCGCAGGGTATCCGGTCGTTTGCGTTTGATCTTCCGGGCGTGTATCTGGAGACCAACGTGCGCACGGTCTTTCTGCATCACTTCTTTCCCGATATGCCGGCTGTTCCCGATCGCGAGCTGGTGCCGCTGATCCAAGCCGCCTGTCCGGCGGCCCCCGGTGCGGCGACCGACGAGATCGCTCCCTTTGCCGTGCCGCTCGATGATGCCGACACGCCGCGCGCGTGGTATTACGCGTTGCTGGATTACGGCGCATATCTAAAAAAGACGTTGCCCAATCCGTCCAGGCGCTCGGCGGGCTATAGCCGTCAATCAAAGTTTGAGGGCTCACGTCGCCAAAAGCGCGCGCATATCGTGCGTATGTTGCTGGCAGCGCGCGATGGCCAGCCGGCGGGGATTACGCTTGCTGATACCGTGGTGGGCGTTAACGAGATGGAAGCGGCAGCCGGTCGCGGGCCGGTCGAGTGCGACTTGATCGCGGGTATTCTAGCTGACCTGGAGCGTGAGGGCTTTTGCCGAGCCGAGGGCGATCGCTGGCTGAGCATTTAGCCCGTGCAAATCTGAAGAACAGGATTGTAAGGTTTAGATTTTCGGCAGGGGGTACCATAAAATAAGGCCGCTCAAAGCCTATGGGCGGCATGTATTGAAGGGAAGTACACCTATGGATTTTGAGAGCTCCCAAACCAAGAAGAACCTTGAGACCGCTTTTGCCGGTGAGTCCCAGGCGCACACCAAGTATCGCTACTATGCATCCAAGGCTAAAAAGGACGGTTACGTTCAGATCTCGAATATCTTTGCCGAGACGGCGGGTAACGAGTCCGAGCACGCCAAACTGTGGTTTAAATATCTGCACGACGGCGCCGTTCCGGGCACTCTGGACAACCTGCGCGACGCCGCCGCGGGCGAGAACTACGAGTGGACCACGATGTATGACGAGTTTGCCAAGACCGCCGAGGAGGAGGGTTTTGCCGAGATCGCCGAGAAGTTCCGTGGCGTCGCCGCCGTCGAGAAGGCCCACGAGGAGCGCTACAACAAGCTCGTCGAGCGCATTGAGTCGGGCGAGGTGTTTGAGCGCGAGGGCGTAAAGGTGTGGAAGTGCCTGAACTGCGGACATCTGCACGTTGGTGCCGAGGCGCCTGAGGTGTGCCCGGTGTGTAACCACCCCAAGGCGTACTTTGAGGAGCAGGTGGTGAACTACTAGCGCCGATGCGAACGTGGGCTGCGGAGCGCGGGGCGGGGAAATACCTTTCCCTCTCGCTCACGGCTCCGCAGGGTCGCGCGAGGCAAAGGTATTTCCCCGCCCCGCGCTCCGGCTTCGGGTCGTTGCGTGCTCGCTACAGAAAGGCTGATAAAAAAGTTTGTGTGCCGCCCCTTTAGGGGCGGCACATTTTGTGTGGGGGCCAGTTGGGGCCGCACCATCGCTTAGGGGTAAACTGGGTAGTGTTTTTGTTTATTTACTGCCTGATGTGGGGTGCTTTATGGGTAAGAAGTCTCGGGCTCGGATGGCTGCTGCTGGGACTCGTCGTGATCCTAATCGCGTGGTTGATGAGGGCGGTAAGGTTGCCCGTGCCGATAAGGAGAAAAAGGTTGGGGCGCATGCTCATCCTGAGTGGGCGCCTCATTTGAATTCGGCTAGTGAGGATTTGACTGCCAAGTTGTTTACTCTGGTCGAGGTCATTTTGGGCGTGGTGCCCGTGGTGGTCATTGGCTTGTTCCTGGCCTCTAAGGACGCCACGAGTGTCGATAAACTCACCGATGTCTTTTCTCAGGACCCCTCGATGGTGGTCACGTTTGTCTCTGCGTGCCTGCAGCCGTTTGTGGCATACATGTTGTACATGATTTATCGCAAATACTGCGAGGGCGATGCGGGCTTTGCCGCCGGCAACCTGATTGGCCTCTTGTGCTCCGAGATTTTGCTGCTCAATATTCCCGGCGTCATCGGCATGGGCATCTTGTTGTGGCGTGTCTGGCGCAATGTTGCTCCGCACTTTGAGAGCTGGTTGTTTGAGCTCCGGCGTTGGGTCGTCGCGTGCTCACTGCAGAAAAGCTGATAATTAAGTTTGTGTGCCGCCCTTTTGGGGCGGCACGTTTGTTTATGTGGGGTCCCTGTCTTCACAATTTCCGTCAAGCTTTTGGTTAGATTTTGGTCAGTTGGCGTAAGGGTGGAAGGCCAAAAGATTGCTGGCGAAAAAAGCTCAGAGAAAGTGCTGGTAGGGGAGTTGTTGAGCTTTTCGACAGCTTTTGAGCAAAAGAAACTTTGTGGCTATTGCCAGCGATTACGTTGTCGCGGTCATGGCGGTGCGGGATGCTGGTCGTAAGCGTCGAATGCTCCGATTTTGGAGGCCAGCATGGATCTGTTTCTTGAGACTCCGCAGCGACAAGCTGAGCGCATGCTGCGTCAGCAGCAACGACTCATGGAGATGCAAATGCAAGGGGCGGCAGCCCAGCCCTTTGCGCAAAATGTCGTGCCCGCTGCTGTACCTGCAGCTGTGCCCGGGTGTGAATCGGCGCCAGAGGCCTATTCCGTACAGCAGGATTCATATGCGCAGGAGCTCGCGTTCGATAAACGTCGTGCGCGTCACCGTCGCTGGGCCCAGCGCCTGCGTACGCTGGCGATGATCGTGCTGATCCCGCTGGGGCTCGCGGCAATCTTCTTGGCCTCATATGCCCTCACGTGCATTCTCAACGGCGCCTCGCCCAATGAGGTACTTCAGCACTTGGCAGCTCTCGGTCAGCGCTTGGGGGATGTCGCAGCAACCATCCGCGCCAGCTGGGAGAGCTAGCGGACCAGCACCCATAGCGCAAAGGTAACTTGTCTGCGCTCGATTGGACATGAGCTGCGTTTGACAGGGTAAGATTGATCGCGGTTTTGATTGATGATCGATTGGGTTTGTTGGGCGGAGTTTATGTCTGCAATTGATATTGCACTTATTGTGATTGCTTTGGTGGCGGTGGGGGTCGCTGCGGCCTGTGCCCTGCAGCTCAAGGGCCTTCGTGCCGAGTTGCGGGAGCGTGGCGACAGTAGCGCGGAAACGCTGGCAGCGCTCGAGCAGGCCAACAGCACGCTCGACACCCTGAACGTCGCGTTGGCCGAAACCCGCCGCACGGCCAATGCCATCGCGCAGCAGCAGACGACCGACGCCGCCGTAGAGCAGCAGCGCTACCTGACCATTGCGCGCGAGTTCTCGCAGGCGGGTGACCGTATGGATGACCTGCGCCGCGAGACGGCCCAACAGCTTGGCGCCAACCGCGAAGGCATCGAGCACCGCCTGGACAAGGTGCGCGAGACGGTCGATGCCCAGTTGGGCGCCATCCGCAAAGACAACAACGTGCAGCTCGATCAGATGCGTGCGACGGTGGACGAGAAGCTCTCCCGTACGCTCAACGATCGCCTGTCGGCATCGTTTAAGCAGGTGAGCGACCAGCTCGAGGCCGTGTACAAGGGCCTGGGCGACATGCAGTCTATCGCCACCGGCGTGGGCGACCTTAAGCGCGTGCTGGGCAATGTCAAGGCGCGTGGCATTTTGGGCGAGGTGCAGCTGGGCGCGATCCTGGCGGACATTCTCACGCCCGACCAGTATCTGGAAAACGTCGCCACCAAGCCTGGCGCCTCGGAGCGCGTTGAGTTTGCCGTCAAGCTGCCGGTAGACGAGGGCGACCCCGTACTGCTGCCGATTGACTCCAAATTCCCGGGCGACGCGTACGAGCATCTGCTCGATGCCCAGGAGTCGGGCGACGCGGATGCCGTCGCCGCCGCGCGCAAGACGCTTGACACCATGGTGAAGCGCGAGGCAAAGGACATCTGCGAAAAGTATCTGAGCGTGCCCGTGACCACCAACTTTGGCATCATGTTCGTTCCGTTTGAGGGCCTGTACGCCGAGATCGTCAGCCGCTCCGGGCTTATCGAGACCCTGGGCCGCGACTATCACGTCAACGTTGCCGGTCCCAGCACCATGGCGGCCATCCTCAACAGCCTGCAGATGAGCTACCAGACGTTTAAGCTGCAAAAGCGCACCGACGATGTACTGCGCGTGCTCTCCGCCGTCAAGGCCGAGCTGCCGCGCTATCAAAAGGCGCTGCGCCGCGCCCAGCAGCAGATCGAGACCGCGGGCAAAACGGTCGAGGGCATCATTATCACGCGCACCAACGTCATGGAGCGCAAGCTCAAGGACATCGACGCGCTGGAAGACGCCGACCAAGCCGATGAGATCTTGGGGCTCACGCCCGCGGGCCTTCCCACAGACCAAGAAGACGAGGACTAATTGCAACAAGACGGCGGGGCGCCGGCGCAAACGCGGATGCCCCGCTGCTTTTCGCATCGTGCTTGCCTGAAGTGCGCTTCAATGTGCAACAATGGCGTTTCGCCCTATCAGATGCGAAAGGAAGCCCATGTCTCAGAGAAGCACCAGCCCGCTCAAACGCTCCACCGTGCGCCGCACGCTACAGCGTTTTTGGGACGTCACGCGCACGCAGCCGCTGATCGTCTTTCTCTCGGTGTTCTCGTCGGCGGGCTACATCTTTTTGCTGACGTTTGCCAATACCTATGTGATGGCCCTCATTGTCGACCGCGTTCAAGCCGGTCCCGTGGCGGGTGACCAGGTGCTTGAGGTCTTCGGCCCCTATATCCTGGCGCTCGTACTCGTTAACCTGGTGGGTCAGATCCTCTCCAAGCTACAGGACTACACCGTCTACAAGCTCGAAATCGCAGGCAACTATCACCTGGCGCGTCTGTGCTTCGACACGCTCTCCAACCAATCCATGACATTTCACACCAGCCGTTTTGGCGGATCGCTCGTTAGCCAGACGAGCCGTTTTATGAGCGGCTACACGGGTCTGGTCGACGTGACGGTGTATTCGCTCATCCCCACCATCACCTCGGTCATCTGCACCGTGGCCGCACTCGCCCCGGTGGTGCCGACGTTTACCGTGATCCTGGTGTGCATCATGGTCGTCTACATCGCGTTTGTCTGGCTTATGTACAAGCACATCATGCCGCTTTCGGCTGCGACGTCCGCCGCGCAGAACAAGCTCTCGGGCGTGCTCTCCGACGCGGTCACGAACATCTTGGCCGTCAAGACCTGCGGGCGCGAGGACTTTGAACGCGATCTGTTCGACGCCGCCGATCGTGCCGCGCGCGACGCCGAGACGGTCTCGATGCACGCCATGATGCAGCGCAACTTTACGACCTCGGGCCTTATCGTCATCACCATGGCCGTGGTGAGTGTGTTCGTGGCGGGCGGCAACGCGTGGTTTGGCATCTCGGCCGGCTCGCTCGTCATGATCTTTACCTACACCTATAACCTCACCATGCGTCTGAACTACGTGAGTTCCATGATGCAGCGCATCAACCGTGCTTTGGGCGATGCGGCCGAGATGACGCGCGTGCTGGACGAGCCACGTTTGGTGGCAGACGACCCGGACGCCCCTGAGCTCAAAGTGACCGAGGGCGCGATTGATTTTGAACACTTGAGCTTTGCGTACCGTGACGCTGCGGCGGGCGAGAGCGTATTCGACGACTTGACGCTCCATGTGGCGGCGGGCCAGCGCGTGGGCCTGGTGGGCAAATCGGGCTCGGGCAAGACGACGCTTACCAAGCTGTTGCTGCGCTTGGACGATGTGCAGGGCGGCCGCGTGCTCGTGGACGGCCAGGACGTCTCGCGCTGTACGCAGCAGAGCCTTCGCCGTCAGGTGGCCTACGTGCCACAGGAGGCGCTGCTGTTCCACCGCTCCATTCGCGAGAATATCGCCTACGGCCGCCCCGACGCCACCGACGAGCAAATTCGTGAGGCGGCGCGCCTGGCCAATGCCCTGGAGTTTATCGACCGCCTGCCCCATGGCTTTGACACCATGGTGGGCGAGCGCGGCGTCAAGCTCTCGGGCGGCCAGCGCCAGCGCGTGGCCATTGCCCGTGCCATCCTCACCGACGCGCCGATTCTGGTACTCGACGAGGCGACGTCTGCCCTCGATAGCGAGTCCGAGGCGTTGGTGCAGGAAGCTCTCGAGAACCTGATGCGCGGCCGCACCTCCATTGTGGTGGCGCATCGCCTGTCCACCGTGGCGGCGCTCGACCGCATCGTGGTGCTGGCGGATGGCGAGATCGTCGAGGACGGCACGCATGTGCAGCTCGTCGAGGCGGGCGGCGAGTACGCGAGCCTGTGGAGCCGTCAGACCGGCGCATTCTTGGAGGCGTAAACGTCTCGGACGTGGGACAATTGTGCCCATAAGTTTATTGTGCCGTTGAGCCGAGGAGTCGTTATGCCACGCGAGACCAATGCCGCCAAGCGCGAGCGCGCCATCGAGGTGTGTGAGCGCCTCAACCGTCGCTATGGCCCGGTCGAGTGCTTTTTGGACCACGAGAATCCCTTCCGCCTGCTGATCGCGGTGCTGCTTTCGGCGCAAACGACCGATGCGCAGGTCAACAAAGTGACGCCGCGGCTGTTTGCCCAGTGGCCCACGCCCGAGGCCATGGCCGGGGCGAGCGTAGCTGACGTGGCGGACACCATCAAGTCGCTCGGCTTTTATAAGAGTAAGGCTAAGCACGCCGTGGAGGCCGCGCAGATGATCGTCGCCGACTATGGCGGCGAGGTGCCGGCCGACATGAAGGAACTCGTGAAGCTGCCGGGCGTGGGACGCAAGACGGCGAACATCGTGCTCAACGTGGGGTATGGCATCGTGGAGGGCATTGCGGTGGACACGCACGTCAACCGCATTGCGCACCGCCTGATGCTGAGTCCCAAGACACATGCCAAGGAGCCGCTCAAGACCGAGCAGGATCTGCTTAAGATTTTGCCGCACGAGTATTGGGGGTCGGTCAACCATCAGTGGATCACCTTCGGTCGCGAGATCTGCGACGCCCGCAAACCCAAGTGTGACGAGTGCCCGCTGGCAGATTTGTGCCCCAGCGTGCGCGTAGCGGGGTAGGGCGGAACGCATCTTCGTCTGGCGTTTTTTGCGGGGCTGGGTTTGCCCTTGAGCCGGAGTTCTCTCCATGCGCTACCATGACAGACAATGTATTTGACGTACGACCCGCCGAGCTTGCCCCGGCGGGCTTTTGGCGTTGCGATGCCGGAGGAACAGCATGCTCATTCACCGTATAGCCGCGCAGCTCTACACTGCCGAGGCCCTGCAGACCGTTGAGGCCGGGCTCGATGCTGGCGAGGACGTGACGCTGGCCGTGTCGCAGTCGGGCCGCACGCTCATGGCCGCCGCCCAGTTTGCGCGCCGTCCGCGCCCCACGGTCTACATTGTGAGCGGCGAGGACGCGGCCGATCGTGCCGCCCGCAGCCTTGCCGCCTATGTGGGGCTGGCGCACGTGTGTCGCTTCCCCGAGCGCAAGGACTATCCGTGGCGCGAGCAGGCGCCCGACGACGCCGTGGTGGCGCAGCGCTGCGAGGCGCTCGGGCGCATCGTGCGCGGCGACAACTGCATTATGGTCGCCTCGGCCCGCGCACTGCTGCGCTGCGTGCCGCCGGTCGAGAGCCGCTACTGGGAGTCCACGACCTTTGCGGTGGGCGAGGAGATCCCTTTTGACGAGGTGCCGCAGCGCCTGGTGGGCATGGGCTACACCAATGCCGGCGCCGCCGATGCACCCGGCCTGTTCCGCGTGCACGGTGACACCGTCGAGGTGTTTCCCGCACAGGAAAAGGCGCCCGTGCGCATCGAGTTTTTCGGCGACGAGATCGACCGTATCCGCCGCATGGTGAGTTCCACGGGCCAGACCATCGGCAACGAGGACAGCATCGAGATCTTCCCCTGTCGCGAGCTCGCACTCACCGACGACGCCGTCCACAACATGCATGTGGCGCTCTATCGTGCCAGCCAGGACGACAGCAAACTGGCGGCGCTGCTCGAGATGGTGGATGCGCGCATCGTCACGCCCGAGCTCGACCGCTTTTTGCCGGTGATGTACGGCCAGACCGTGAGCCCGCTGTCGCATGTGAGCGGCAAGGCGCTCGTGGTGCTGTCCGAGCCGCGCTCGCTGTTCGACGATTGCCTGCGCGCCTACGAGGATATCGAGGCACGTGCCGGCGAGGCGGGGGTCGACCGTCTGGACGGCCTGTACGTGCGTGCCCAGCAACTCGACTTTGGTGCCCAGCAGCGCCTTAACTACGTGAGCTTGATCCGTGCCGGCGGTGCGGTGACGGCAGAGCTCAAGATTGAGCAGCCGGCCATCGCGGGCTCGGACAATCGCTTTATGACGCGCATCCAGGAGGTCGTGGGCAAGCGCTATGCCTGCGTATTTGCCATCCCCGACCGCGGTGCGCGCGAGTCGATGGAGCTCACCTTTGGCGATGAGGGTATTACCTTTGAGGAGTCGCTGACGGCCGCGCCCGAAAACGCGGGCGCTATTGGCGACCGTGTGCGCGTGGCAGCGGCAGATTCTGCCGATCGTGCTGTCCGCCAGGATGCTCATGCTGCAATTCGCGAACGCAAGGCCGACGCGCTCAACGCCCGCTCGCTCGAGGCAGGTGCCGCCCAGGCTGCCGCCGGTGCCGCCGTGCCCACCATCTCGCGCGGACGCGTGACCTTTGTCGATGCCGCCTTGCCGCAGGGCGTGGTGGTGCCCGATGCCAACCTGGCCGTGTTCTCGATTGCCGACCTCAACGCCCGCATGGACGCCAACCGCGCGCGCAGCCGCCGCAAGGTTGACATTACGCAGATCACCTTCCCGTTTAAGCCGGGCGACTACGTGGTGCACGCCACTCACGGCATCGCGCTCTTTAGCGAGATCGCGCGCCAGGAAGTGGGCGGCAAGGAGCGCGACTACTTTTTGCTGGAATACGCCGATGGCGACAAGCTCTACGTGCCGCTGGAGCAGGTCGACCGCATTACGCGTTATGTTGGCCCCGACGGTGACAAGCCACGCCTGACCAGGCTCAACACCGCCGACTGGACGCGTGCCACCAATAAGGCGCGCAAGAACGCCAAAAAGTTGGCGTTTGACCTGGTCGATCTGTATACGCGCCGCTCTTCGATTACCGGTATCGCCTGCCCACCCGACACGCCCGAGCAGATCGAGATGGAGCAGAGCTTTCCTTACGACGAGACGCGCGACCAGCTGGAGGCCATCGCCGACATCAAGGCCGACATGGAGGCGCCCAAGCCCATGGACCGCCTGCTGTGCGGCGACGTGGGCTTTGGCAAGACCGAGGTCGCCCTGCGCGCAGCGTTTAAGTGCGTGGACTCCGGCCGCCAAGTCATGGTGCTCTGCCCCACGACCATTCTGGCCCAGCAGCACTACGAGACGTTCTTTGAGCGCTTTGCCCCGTTTGGCCTCGAGGTCGAAGTGCTCAGCCGCTTCCGCACCCCGGCGCAGCAAAAGCGCGCGCTTAAGGCGTTTGCCGAGGGCACGATTGATGTGCTCATCGGCACGCACCGCTTGCTTTCTGCCGACGTGAACCCCAAGAACCTGGGCATGGTGATTATCGACGAAGAGCAGCGCTTTGGTGTGCAGCACAAGGAGCAGCTCAAGAACCTGCGCGAGCAGATTGACGTGCTCACGCTTTCGGCAACGCCGATTCCGCGAACCATGCAGATGGCCACGAGCGGCGTGCGCGACATGAGCCTGATCACCACGCCGCCGACCGGGCGTCGTCCCGTGATCGTGCACGTGGGGGAGTACGACCCCGATGTGGTGAGCGCGGCGATTCGCCTGGAGGTGGGCCGCGGCGGCCAGGTGTACTACGTGTCCAACCGCGTCAAGACCATCGACGACGCCGTGGCGCGCGTGCATGAGGCCGCGCCCGAGGCGCGCGTGGGCGTGGCGCACGGCAAAATGAGCCCGCGCGAGGTCGAGGACGTGATGATCGAGTTCGCGACCAAAAAGATCGACGTGCTCATCGCCACGACCATCGTGGAGAGCGGTATCGACAACGCGACCGCCAACACACTGATCATCGAGGACTCGCAGCGCCTGGGCTTGGCGCAGCTCTACCAGCTCAAGGGCCGTGTGGGTCGCTCTGCCACGCAGGCCTACGCGTACTTTATGTTCCCGGGCGAGCTGCCACTCACCGAGGAGGCGACGGCGCGCCTGACCGCGCTTTCCGAGTTCCAGGACCTGGGCAGCGGCATGCGCATCGCCATGCGCGACCTGGAGATTCGCGGCGCCGGCTCGCTCATGGGTGCCGAACAGCACGGTAACCTATCGAGCGTGGGCTTTGACCTGTTTACGCAGATGCTGGGTCAGGCCGTGGCCGAGGCGCGCGGTGACGACGATGCCGGCGTGGAGGCGGCGAGCGTGGGCATTAACCTGCCGGCCGATTACTTCTTGTCCGAGGAGTACCTGCCGGCGGTGGACCAGCGCGTGCTCGTGTACCGCAAGCTCGCGGCGGCCGAGGACCTGGAGAGCATCGACGAGGTACAGGAAGAGACCGAGGCCGCGCATGGCGAGCTGCCGTTGGCGGGACTCAATCTGTTCAACCGCGCGCGTATCCGTATCCGCGGCGAGCGCTTGGGGCTCGAGAGCGTCACGCTCAGCGGCGGGCGCATCACGTTTTTGGGCGTCGACGTGCCCAAGAAGGTGGCCTTTGAGTTCAAGAATCGCTATGGCGCGGTGAACTTCCCCAAGAGCCGCAAGCTGTCGGTGCCTTACAAGGCGGGCGCCGGTGCGGGCAGCGGCCTGGGCCGCGGTCTCGACGCCAACGACGGCACCGGCCCCGTGGCCGCGGCGCTCATGCTGCTGCAGCAGCTGGGTGCTACTGACGATGACTAACAAGTAAGTCGGTGGGACAAAGTTATCAGTAGTTTTTGTCCCAGGTGCGATAGTCGCATCGAGCCTGTCAACGCAAGCGACCCTGGGACAAAACTACTGATAGCTTTGTCCCGCCACGTTGCGGGTCGACCCTTCGCCCGATGGAAAGGAAAGCATGTTCGGGTACATCTACAAGAAAGACGCCGCTGCCATTGCGGTTGTCCTGTGCCTTTGTCTGGGCGTGGGCAGCTTTTTCGATTATCAGATCTCGAGCGCGCTGTTCAACATCGGCAGCATGTACGGCCGCTTTATCGAGGCCGCCGGCGAGCTGCCGTTTGAGCTGACGGCGAGCGTCGCGGGCGTTATGCTCGTGCGCGCGGTGCGTCCCGACTCCAGGGGGAGCAAATGGCTCGCCGTGCTCGGCATCCTCGTCAACGTTGGCCTGGCCGGCTACGAGATCGTCTCGTCCCTGAAGGTTGGCGGCAAACTCATCGCTGTCCAGTTGGTGCTGACGTTTGTGCTGGTCATCGCTGCCAACCTTGTCGTCTATCGCCTCACGCGCGACACCGACTCCGACGAGCTCGCGCGCTGGGCGCTGATGGTGCTTGCCGTGTGGGTCGCTCAGGCCATCATCCTCAACGTGGTTGTCAAGCCGCTGTGGTCGCGCCCGCGCATGCGCGTGATCGAGGTCACGCCGGGGCTCAATTTTCAACCGTGGTGGGTGATTGGCAACCCCGACAAGTGGAGCTATATTGCGGCCGGCGTAATCAAGGACGGCTTTAAGTCGTTTGCGAGCGGACACACGGCGCACGCGGCGATCGGCCTTATGCTCGCCGGGCTTCCCGCGACGGCCTTTAAGGAAAAGCCGTCGCGCCGTCGCGTGGTCTTTTGGACGGCGGCTGCGGTTGCGGCGCTCGTCGCCTTTGGCCGCATTGTGATCGGTGCGCACTTTTTGACTGACGTGAGCTGCGGCTTTGCCCTGGTGCTGGCACTTGAGTGCCTTGCCGCGCGCATTGCCTATCCGGGCGGCGTACAATAGCGGCGTTTAAATCATCGGGCCCATGCCCGGCTAGAGAGGATTGCCATGCTCGCGTTCAACAACGACTATTCCCACGGTGCTCATCCGGCAGTGCTGCAGGCGCTCGTCGATACCAACATGGAGCCGCAGCCCGGCTACGGTACCGATGCGCACACCGAGCGTGCCAAGCAGCTGATTCGCGAGGCCTGTCAGGCCCCCGATGCTGACGTGTTCTTGCTGGTGGGCGGCACGCAGGCCAACGCGACGGTGATTGACATGCTGCTCGCGCCCTACGAGGGCGTCGTTGCCGCCGAGACCGGCCATGTCGCTTGCCACGAGGCGGGCGCCATCGAGTTTGGCGGCCACAAGGTGCTCACCATCCCCGGCTACGAGGGCAAGATGCACGCCGAGGATCTCGAGAACTATATCCAGGTGTTCTACGAAAACGAGAGCTACGATCACACGGTGTTCCCGGGCGCCGTGTACGTGAGTCTATCGACCGAGTACGGCACGCTGTACTCCAAGGCCGAGCTCGCGGCGATTCACGCGGTGTGCCAGAAGCGCGAGATTCCGCTGTTTGTGGACGGTGCTCGTCTGGCCTATGCACTGGCGGCCGATGAGTGCGACATTACCCTGCCCGAGCTGGCGCAGCTGTGCGACGTGTTCTACATCGGCGGCACCAAGTGCGGCGCGCTTTGCGGCGAGGCTGTGGTGTTCTGCGGCATGCACGCTCCGGCGCATCCCATTCCGCGTATTAAGCAGCACGGCGCGCTGTTGGCCAAGGGCCGCCTGACGGGCGTGCAGTTTGAGGCGCTCTTTACCGATGGCCTGTATTTTGAGATTGGTCGACAGGCGATTCAGACGGCCCAGGCGCTGCGTCGTGTGCTGCACGAGCGCGGCTACCAGTTCTTTTTGGAGACGCCCACAAACCAGCAGTTCGTGATTTTGCCCAACGAGGACATGGCCCGCATTCGCGAGCATGCGGCGATCGAGTACTGGGAAAAGTACGACGATACCCACACGGTGGTGCGCTTTTGCACCAGCTGGGCCACGACGCAGGAGGACATCGACGCGCTGGCGGCGGTTCTGTAGGTTGATGTGACGAGGAGGGCCGCCTTGCGCCTGGGTTTGGCGCGGGGCGGCCTTTGCTTTTGAGGGAGAAGGGCTGTATGACCGAGATGTCCGAGCCGGCGATTCGCCTGGTGACGCCCGAAGACGCGCCGGCGTTGCTTGCCATCTATGAGCCGTATGTGCGCCAGACGGCGATTACCTGCGAATACGAGGTGCCGAGCGTTGAGGAGTTCGCCGGGCGCATCGAGCGTACGCTCAAGCGCTATCCGTATCTGGTGATGGAGCTGGACGGGCGTCCGGTAGGCTATGCCTATGCGAGTCCGCTCAACAGCCGCGAGGCATACGACTGGTCGGTCGAGACGTCGATTTACCTGGCACGCGACGTGCGCCACGGCGGGCTGGGCCGCAAGCTGCACGATGCGCTCAAGCAGTGCCTGATCGCGATGGGCATCACCAACATGTGCGCGCTCATCGCCGTGCCGCACGACAAGGACGACGAGTATCTAACGCACAACAGCCAGGACTTCCATGCCCATATGGGATATCGCTTGGTGGGTGCTTTCGACCGCTGTGCCCAAAAGTTCGGCCGCTGGTACGACATGTGCTGGATGGAGCTGGTCCTGGCCGAGCGCACCCCCAACCAACCCAAGCCGACCTGGTTCCCCGACCTCCCCAAACCTGCCATTTAGGGACAGGTTTATTTTGGCAGGTTTTATCTGGGCAAACGTTGCAAGCCGCTGCGAAGGATGCGGATACCTTCGCGGCGGCTTTTGTTTTGGGTGTGTATGACCAAGGCGATTGACCTGCGGATGCAGCAAAGCTCCAGATAAAACCGACCAAACTAGACCTGTCCCTTTTTGGCAGGTTTTTGGCTGTCTTGTGGCATCAAATCGCCGCAAGAAGCACGGCGTTCGTATGCTATTTTGACCTGAATCGTCCCCTCGGGACGCCTTGCGAGCTAAGTGAGTAGACTTTTTGGCGCAGGGCGAGCACAAAGCGCATCTGCCTTACTAAAACCGCAGGTCACAGAGATGGCTGTTTTGGGTGTGCTCGGCAGATCGCGAAAAGTCTACTCACTTAGGTTTACGGTGCTGGATATTCTGGACAGGAACAGTTGAGCTTGGACGGCGTGCGTTGCCAGGCGATGCTGGCATTTGCGCCATGCTGGTTTGAGATTTTATAAAAACCGCAGGTAAAACGTATATTAGGTGCATTTTGCCTGGTTTGGCGCGCTAGCCGATGGGCTCGGTGTATTTGGCGCGGTCGGTGCGTTGGATGCGCTTGGAGATGTGCAGCGGGCGGCCGTCGGTGTCGTAGACGTAGTCGGTGATCAGGATCAGCGCCTGCCCGCGCTCGACGTTGAGCAAAAACGCCTCGTTTTGCGAGGCGTAGCACACCTCAAAGGTCTTGTGCCCCTGTGCCGGCGCGCGATGGAATTCTTGGCGCAGCGTGGCGTAGAGCGAACCGTTGATATCGCGGTCGATGAGTGCCTCGAAGCTTGGCGGCAGATAGGTGGTCTCCAGGCACAGCGGCGCATCGTCCAGATAACGCAGACGGACAAGTTTGACGAGCTTGCTGCCCACGGCGGCGTCAAAGAACTTAGCTATGCTGCCGGCCGCCTTGGCAAAGCCCGAGTCCACGGTGCGCGTGGTGGGCTTCATGCCCTGGCCTTCGACCTGCTTGGTATAGCTCGAAAACATCAGGTTGTTCTCGTGGAGCGCGGGCGTGTTGGCCACAAAGGCGCCACGCCCGCGCTCGGTGCGCACCAGGCCCTCATCAACGAGCACCTTAAGGGCGTGGCGCACGGTGCTGCGCGACAGACCCGATTCGTCCATGAGTTCCATCTCGGACGGCAGCTTGTCTTCGCGTGCGTAGGTGCCGGCGGCGATGCGGTCACGCAGCGTACCCGCCAGACGCTCGTATTGGGCCAAGTTCTTTTTTGACGAAGTGCTCATGCGAATAACCTGTATCTAACTTATATGCTTACTGAACCAAGCATATATCCAACATGACAACAAAACCGCTGGTAATGGATTGCCGAAAACTTTACCAGCAAAATTTCTAAGACAAATATAGCATACAACTAGTCGACATAACCAAAACATGTATGTAACTTGTATGCCATCGAGAGCATCAAACGAGAAGAAAGGCTGATGCACGATGACTACTCAGGAACAGGTTAAGGACGTCGTCTCCCAGGTTTTGGCTGACAAGGCGGACAAGGGCGGCATCAAGCGCGTCGTGTGGATCGGCGCTGGCGGATCCAACGGCGGCAACTATCCTGCCCAGTACTTTATGGAGCACGAGGCCACGCAGGTCGTGAGCTCCAGCTACACCAGCAACGAGTTCGTGCACGCCACCCCGGCCTACGTCAACGAGAACACCCTGGCCGTCGTCGTGTCCATGCGCGGCACCAAAGAGACCATCGTCGCCGCCCAGGTCGCCAAGGATCACGGCGCCAGCACCATCGCCATCTATGTCGACGAGTCCGGCCTCACCGAAGTCTGCGACTACAAGATCCAGTATGACAGCCTGGCCGTCGATGAGTCCTGCATGGGCCGCACCAACTCCGCCGTCGTGACCATGATCGCCATGGAGCTTACGCAGCAGACCGAGGGCTATGCCGAGTACGAGACCGCTATGGCCGCCTTCGGCCTGGTCGATCCCATCTATCGCAAGGCCGTCGAGTACACCCGTCCGCTCGCTGCCAAGTGGGCCGAGCAGAACGCCGACAAGCCCTGCATCAACGTCATGGCTCAGGGTCCGCTCTTTGGCGCCGCCTATGTCTTTAGCATCTGCAACGTGCAGGAGATGCTGCAGATCGACTCCTGCACCATCAACACCTGCGACTTCTTTCACGGCCCCTTCGAGATCCTGGACAAGCGCACCTCGCTGTTCCAGCTCATCAGCGTCGGCCGCAGCCGCTGCAACGACGAGCGCGGCATCCGCTTTGTCAACCAGTACGGTGGCGAGCGCGTCTATCAGCTCGACGCCAAGGAGCTCGGCCTCAACGACATCAAGGACAGCGTGAGCGAGTACTTCAACCACCTGATCTTTGCCCCGATCCTCAACAACGTGTACATGCGTGCACTCTCTGCCGTTACCCACAAGGACTACATGACGCGCCGCTACATGTGGAAGCTGGACTACTAGTTACGCCGTTCTACCGAACGGCGTAACGGCTCGACGCTGCGCGCCCGGCATTTGGCCAATCTGCCGTTCAATTTCAAAGGCGCGACCAGAAGGTCAGCGCCTTTTCATTTCACGGCACCTTGGCTCAAATGACGGGCGCTCGCTGACGTTGCCAAAACGTCGGCGTCGTCGTGTTTGTTAAGGGGTTGGTGCATTGGGGCCAGGTTCATATGCACCAAGTTGGTGCATATGAACCTGGCCTCTTTGCACTAATGGGTTGTAGCGGAAAAGCAGATTTTCCCGTCTGCCGATTTGTGCCTTGAAAAATGTATATAACGACTATAACGTAGTGTGAAACATATTGGAAACAATACCGAGGAGGCTGCGTTGAAGAAAAGCAATCTGGGCTATGTGCTGGTGCTGATCGCCGCGCTTATGTGGGGCAGCATCGGAATCTTTGTAAACGGCATCTCGGCCATGGGCGTTACGTCCCAGAGTATGGCTGCCTTTCGCTTGTTGTCGGGTGCCGTCTTAATGGCTCCGGTCTTGGCATTCATGGGTTGCCAGGGAGGTGCTCGTGAGGGAAAGGCATCGGGTCCCCTGGCACTGTTCAAGGCAAGCCCTAAAGAGCTTGTTCCCTGCGCGCTTGTCGGTATCGTCGGTTTGGCCGCCGCCAACACCTGCTATTACGAGTGCATGGGCGAGGTGGGCATGTCCACGGCCTCGGTGCTGCTCTACACCTCGCCGGTGTTTGGCGTCATGCTCGGCCGCGTGCTTTATCGCGAGGATGTGACTCCCAACAAGCTCGTTGCCATTGTCTTTAACATCGTAGGCTGCGTGCTTGCAGTGACCAATGGCGACCTTTCCGGTTTTCATTTTTCGGTTTGGGGCGTCACGTCGGGCGTGATTGCAGGCCTTTGTGGTGCGTCGCTCGCGGTGTTTAGCCGAATAGCAACCAAGACGGTCCACCCGCTGGCTGTCACGTTTTGGGGCTTTGTTTTTGGCGGTGCGGTTATGGCAGCTATCGCGGCTCCGTGGCCGGATGTCGCCGCGGCAATGTCGCCACAGCTGCTGCTGCTGTTCCTTGGCTTTGGACTCATCCCCACAGCCGTTGCTTACATCTTATATATGCAGGGTCTGTCCATGGGGCTCGAGACATCGAAAGTTCCCGTCGTAATGTCTTTCGAGACGGTCGTCACCGTACTGGTGGGCATTGGTGTCTACGCCGAGCCCGCCGGCGCGATTAAAGTCCTGGGCATCGTGTTGGTGCTCGCGTCCATCCTGATTATGAACACCGACTTCTCCAAGCTGCGCAACAGTGTGTTTGTCGGTCATGTCATTGAGAGCATGACCTTTAAGCCCAACGCGTGGTGGACCGAAAAATCTCAGGACATGGATCTGTTTAAGGAACGCACCGGCATTGCGCTGGAACCCACCGTACAGGAAAGCCCCTGGTACTTCGTGCGATAGGGGATTGCGCGCAGGGTCTGACCTGGGGTTATCCAGCTAGCGCCGGCCTACCCAGCCCAACGTTTCGAGTACGTTAAACCCGTCAACGGTCGATTTTCACCCGCGAACGGTCTTTATACTAATTAGCAATATAAGCAACGTATAAGACGTTATAATGACCATAACGAAAAGGAGGAGGCAAGATGAATCAGATCATTCTCGCATCTCATGGCGGCCTGGCCGCAGGCGCCAAAGACACGCTCGAGATGGTTCTCGGCGACGTGTCGAACGTCCACGTCGTGTCGCTTGCTCGTGACGACAAGGAGCCCATCACCAATAAGGTTGAGGCTATGATCGCCACGTTCAACGCGGACGACACCGTCTATGTGCTGACCGATATGCTCGGCAGCTCGGTCAACAACAACATGGTCGAGCTTTCCAAGAACGGCACGAAGTTCACGGTTGTCAGCGGTTTCAACATCCCGCTGGCGCTCACGCTCGCTATGAGCCCCGTCCCCGTCAAGGGCGCCGAGCTCGCGGCCCTCATCAACGAGGCCCGCACCGGTCTGACCAACCCCAACGCACCGGTCGAGGCCGCCGCGGCTCCCGCCAAGAAGGCCAAGGCGTCCCGTCACAGCTCCGGTCCCGCCAAGATCGTCCTCGCACGTCTTGACTACCGTCTGCTGCACGGCCAGGTCGTCTTTACCTGGACCACCAAGGTTCAGGCCGAGCGCATCATCGTCGTCGACAACGCTGCCGCCAACGATGACATCAAGAAGGGCGCTCTTAAGCTGGCCAAGCCCCAGGGCGTGCGCCTGAACGTCTTCACCGTCGAGCGTGCCCTCGCCAAGATGGATAAGCTCAACACCCTCGGCGAGCGCGTCATGTTCGTCTTTGGCAACACTGCCGAGATGCTGCAGTTCTGTCAGGGCTACAAGCTCGACGCCATCAACCTGGGCGCCACCGCCAACCACGACGGTGCCGATCAG
Organism: uncultured Collinsella sp.; assembly: GCA_900546825.1. GTDB lineage: Bacteria > Actinomycetota > Coriobacteriia > Coriobacteriales > Coriobacteriaceae > Collinsella. The sequence continues at coordinate 19,844 of UREE01000024.1, forward strand.
GTCGGCGGCAAGGACAGCTCCGTCTTCCTCGACGCCACCCAGAAGGCCGACGTCAACCAGCTGCTCGACATGGGCATCAAGCTCTATGTCCAGCAGACCCCTACGTATCAGAGCGTCGACATCGACGCCAAGCTGTAATCAACCAGGCTTTTGCCTGACTGAAAGGAGAAGGGTATGAATACGTTCATCAGTGCGGTGCTCGTCGGCCTCGTCGGCGTGTTCTGCATGTGGGACTCCCGCCTGCTCGGTCGTCTTAACTTCGAGCAGCCCCTCGTTGGCGCTACGCTCGTCGGTCTGCTGCTGGGCGATGTGCCCACCGGCCTTGCCGTCGGTGCCGCCGTCGAGCTCGTGTCCATGGGCCTGGTGCAGGTCGGCGCCGCCGTTCCGCCCGATATGGTCCTGGGCGGCATCGTGGCCGCTGCCTTTGCGTGCCTGACCGATGCTTCCGCCGAGACCGCCATGACGATCGCCATCCCGGTCGCCGTCCTGGGTCAGCTCCTCGGCATCGTGTTCCGTTCCATCATCGCCGCCCTCACCCATGTGGCAGATAGCGCGATCGATAACGGAAAGTTCAAGACCGCCTACCGTATGCACATCTGCGCCGGCTCCGGTCTGTACGCCATCATGTACTTCCTGCCGATCTTCCTCGCCGTCTTTGTTGGCACCGACCTGGTTCAGGCCATCGTCAACATGGTTCCTGAGTGGCTGTCCACTGGTCTTAACGTTTCGACCAAGATCATGACCGCCTACGGCTTGGCCCTGCTGCTCACCATGATGATCAAGAAGGGTATGACTCCGTTCCTGTTCATCGGTTTCCTGCTCGCCGCTTACCTCAACCTGTCCGTCATCGCGGTCGCTCTGATCGGTGTGTGCCTGGCTGTCGTCTTCATGGGCTTCAAGTTCAACGGTTCCCATGCAGCCGCCGGTGTCGATTCCGACTACGATCCGCTCGAAGACGACGAAGACTAAGGAGGAACACACTATGGCAACCGCAACCAAGGACGTGTCCCTGAACAAGAAGGTCAGCCAGTTCTTCTGGCGCTCCTGGGCCATCCAGGCCTCTTGGAACTACGAGCGTCAGATGAACATGGGCTTCCTCTACGGCATGGTTCCCACGCTCGACCGCCTCTATCCGGACGAGTCCGACCCCAAGCAGCTCGCTGCTAAGAAAGAGGCTTACCACCGTCACATGGCGTTCTACAACTGCACCCCGCAGACGAGCGCCTTTATCCTGGGCCTCACCGCCTCCATGGAGGAGGAGTACGCCAAGGATCCCGAGAACTTCGATCCCGATTCGATCAACGCGGTCAAGACCTCCCTCATGGGTCCGCTTTCCGGCATCGGTGACTCCTTCTTCCAGGGTACCATCCGCGTTATCGCTTTTGGCCTGGGCGTTCAGCTGGCTCAGCAGGGCTCCATCATGGGCCCGATCCTGGCCATGCTCATCTCCATCGTCCCCTCTGTGCTGATCACTTGGTTTGCAGCCAAGATGGGCTATCAGGGCGGCCACGAGTACCTGAGCAAGCTTCAGGGCGGCGACCTCATGGAGAAGCTCATGTATGTCTGCGGCATCGTGGGCCTTATGTCCGTGGGCGGCATGATCGCTACGCTGATCGGCGCCACCACCCCGCTGCAGTTCGCTGAGGGCACCGTTGTTATCCAGGACATCCTGGACGGCATGATGCCCCAGATGATCTCCCTCGGCCTCACCGGCCTTATGTACTGGCTCATCAAGAAGAACGTCAACACCGGTTGGCTTCTCGTGATCGCCATCGTGGGCGGCATCGCCCTCTCCGCGGCCGGCATCCTGGCCTAGTCGCGACCAAGCGCCTAACCGCTTTCCCCCGGGGGCCTGCCTGGCATCCCATACCCCAGGCAGGCTTCCATCCCTAGATGTGTCAAAGGGACAGTTCCTTTGACACATCCTCAACGGGCCGGCGACTCGGTCCAAACCACGGTAACCCTGCGAGCGCCCGGCAATGTGGCGCCGCAAAAAATCGAAAGGAATGTGTCAGATGTACGAGATCGACCTTAACCTCCCTAAGCAGATCGTCGCTGACGTCCTGTCCAACCACGAGATCCACAGCGTCGCTTTCGTCGGCTGCGGTGCTTCCATGTCCGACCTTTACCCCGCCAAGTACTTCCTGGCCAACAACACGGACAAGCTGAACGTTCAGATCTTCACCGCTAACGAGTTCAACTACGACACGCCTTCCTGGGTCAACGAGCACACCTTCGTGATTACCTGCTCCCTCGGTGGCTCCACGCCCGAGACCGTCGAGGCCAACAAGACCGCCAAGAAGCACAACTGCCCGGTCGTCTCCCTCACCAACAAGGCTGGCTCCGCTCTGACCGTCGACGCCGACCACGTCATCGTCCACGGCTTCCACGCCAACTACGCTGCCAAGTGCGAGAAGCCCGGCTACGCCATCGCTCTTGCTGTCGAGATCCTTCAGCAGACCGAGGGCTATGACCACTACGAGGACATGATCACCGGCCTCACCAACGTCTTCGAGCTCTGCGAGAACGCCGCTCAGTCCGCCAAGGGCCTCGCCAAGCAGTTCGCCCAGGACTTCAAGGACGACGAGATGATCTACTTCATGGCCTCCGGTGCCTCCGAGAAGATGGCTTATTCTCACGCCGCCTTCCTGTTCACCGAGATGCAGTGGATCGACGCCGCCGCCTACAACACCGGCGAGTACTTCCACGGCCCGTTCGAGGTTTCCACCGAGGGTAAGCCCTACGTCTTCTTCATGTCCGATGGTGCCACCCGTCCGATGGACGCCCGCGCCCTCACCTTCCTTAAGCGCATGGGCGCCAAGGTCGCTCTGATCGACTCCAAGGACTACGGTCTGGCCGACGCCGTGCCGGCAAGCGTCGTCACCTACTTCAACCCGCTGCTGCACCTCGCCGTTATGCGCGAGTACGGCAACCAGATCGCCGAGGCCCGTCAGCACCCGCTGACCATGCGTCGCTACATGTGGAAGCTTTCCTACTAATCACAAGTAAGTAGACCTTACGGGTTGATTGAGAGGGGATGGGGTTTGCGCCCCGTCCCCTTTTTTGCTCTGGGGAGGGCGCGCCCTCGCGCCGCAAAACCCCAGATAAAACCTACCAAAATAAACCTGTCCCTTTTTGGCAGGTGGGAGGAGATGCGTATGATCAAGGCAGTGCTGTTTGATATGGACGGCGTGCTGGTCGATACCGAGTGGTTCTATAACCGTCGCCGCGTGGCGTTTATGGAGGAGAAGGGGTTCCACTTTGACGAGATCCCCGATCTTTCGGGGTCTAACGAGCCTGCCATTTGGAAGTCGCTGGTGCTCGACGATATTGAGCTGCGCGAGCGCCTGCGTGTGGAGTACAAGCAGGTCTACAGCCCGGACCACCCCGTTCCGTATGCCGAGCTGCTCAACGAGCAGACGGAGCCGGTGATGCGTGAGCTGCATGAGCGTGGCGTGAAGTGTGCCATCGCGAGCTCGTCCTATCGCGAGTTGATCGACGAGCTGGTGGAGATTGCCGGTATCGGCGACGTGCTGGACTACACCATCAGCGGTCACGAGTGCAGTGCGTTTAAGCCCGACCCCGAGATCTACCTGCGTGCCATGGAGGCGCTGGATGTTGAGCCGTCCGAGTGTCTGGTTATCGAGGACTCGCCGTTGGGCATCGAGGCCGGCAAGCGCTCCGGCGCCCGCGTCCTGGCACTGCGTCCGCACGAGGGCGTCAACCTGGATCAGTCCGCCGCTGATGCCATCATCGATAGCCTCGCCGACATTCTGACCGCTTTATAGCGTCAATTCGCTACGAGAAGTACCGATTCACGCGTCTTTTGCGGCAGATCGGCTCATTTTGGCTTCGATTTGATCCGTTTGGCTCCGACTCAGACTAAGTGAGTAGACTTTTCGGCTCAGGCAGAGCACAAAGCGAATCTGCCTTAGTAAAACTGCAGGTCACAGAGGTGGCTGTTTTGGGTGTGCTCGACAGGTCGCGAATAGTCTACTCACTTAGATTTTGGGCTCTTTGGTTGGGGAGATGCTGGCTCGTTTTGGTTGTCGAGAGCGGGTGAATTGAAGCGCCCTTTCGCGCTCCATGCTACAATCGCCGACATGCCCCACAACTACATCTGCCCTCGAAAGGAGCCTACGTGGCGAACGCCATCGATCAGCTCACGGACCGCGTGCTCGTGCTCGGCCGCCTCACCATCGTTCGTCGCGCCATTACTGCCGTGGCGGTCACGATTTCCGCCGTTCTTCAGACATTTTTGATCCAGGCGTTCATTCGCCCCGCCGACCTGCTTCCGAGCGGCCTCACCGGCGTCGCGGTCCTGCTCGATCGCGTTACCTCGCTCGGCGGCGTTCATATCGACATCTCGCTCGGCATGCTCGCGCTCAACATCCCCGTGGCGCTTCTGTGCTGGAGCGGCATCAGCAGGCGCTTCGTCATCTTCTCGATGATGCAGGTCGTGCTTTCGTCGCTGTTCCTCAACATCTTTCACTTCGCACCGTTTTTGGGCGACAAGATCATGCTTATCATTTTTGGCGGCGTGGTCTCGGGCCTGGGCGCTGCCATTGCGCTTAAGTCCGGCGCATCCACCGGCGGTACCGACTTTATCGCGCTGTGGGTTTCCAACCACACGGGCAAGACCATCTGGGGCGTCATCTTTGGCTTTAACTGTTTTATCCTGGCGATCTTCGGCTTTATGTTTGGCTGGGACAATGCGGCGTATTCTATCGTGTTCCAGTTTATTTCGACCAAGACCATCGACAGCTTCTACCGCCGCTATGACCGCGTAACGCTGCAGATCACGACGCGCAAGGCCGACGAGGTCATGAACGCCTATATCGACCATTTTCAGCACGGCATCAGCTGCGCCGAGGTCGTTGGCGGATACAGCCGCGAAAAGATGTACCTGCTGCACGCCGTTGTCTCGACCTACGAGAGCCAGGATATTATCAAGCTGGTGTGCGACGTGGATCCCGGCGCGGTAATCAATGTGTTCCACACGCTCAACTTTGTGGGCGGCTGGTGGGGCGGTCATGTCGACGAGCCCATGCCCACAGCCGTTCCCGATCCCGACAAGCCCGCGCGCATGGCCAGCAGGCAGGCCCGTCTGCACGATCAGGAAAGCTTGCAGCAGGACGACGGCAAGTAAGGATTTGTTGTATGTGGTGTATCGTTTTATCAAACTGAGGTAACATATAACAAGACGTTATATACGTATTAGTTATTTCGCTATTTTGATAAGAGTGATCAGATATGCCAGCGCCCAAAAATGCACCGCTTTACCAGCAGATTTACGACGAGATCAAGGACGCGATTGAGAAAGGTGTTTATGCACCAAAGGAGCGCATTCCATCTGAGCTTGAGCTTGCCGAACAGTACGAGGTGAGCCGCATTACGGTGCGCCGCGCCGTCGAGGAACTGTGTTCCGACGGCTATCTGGTTAAGCAGCAGGGCCGCGGCACCTTTGTCTCCACGCCGCACATCAACCGCCAGTTCCACGCCTCGACGCTGCAGACGTTCACCGAGCTTTGCGCCGATAACGGCATGAAGGCGGGCGCGCATGTGATCGATTGCCAGATTGTGCCAGCGCGCCAAAACGAGATGGAATTCTTTGGTCTGCAGAAGGATGCGCTGCTGCTGCATATTAAGCGCGTGCGCACGGCCGACGGCGAGCCCATCTTTGAGGAAAACATCTTTGTGCCGTTTGATGCATACCGCGAGCTGTTGACGGCCGATCTTGAGGACAAGTCGATTTTTGCCGAGGTCGAGCGTGTTGGCGGAACACCGATCGTCTCGGTTGGCTACCGTACGGTCGAGGCCGTTCGTGCCAACGCCGAGCAGGCCACCGAGCTGGGCATTGCCCCGCACGATCCGCTGCTCAACCTGCGTGCCGGCTTTATCGGCCCCAATGGCGAGCCGGTCCTGATGGGTAAGCAGTACTACGTGGGCAGCCGCTACGTCATGGTCATGTAGGTTACGCGGTTTTACCAAATCGCGTAACGGCTCGACGCTGCAAGCCCGCCAGAGCGGCAATCTGCCTTTCAACTTCGGCGGCATGACCAGAAGGTCAAT
>UREE01000025.1 GCA_900546825.1 uncultured Collinsella sp.
CAAGATGTGCGCCGTCCGCACCGTCAACAAGGTGTTCGAGGGTACGACGATCGATCTCGGCATGGAGGACTAACTCGTCACCGGAGCCACAATCAGTAACATGGTGTTCGTCAATTGTTGACGTGTGAACATTTGCTTACATTTGCGTAAAGATTGCATCGCCCGCCCGGGTTCGACATAGAGTCGGCCCGGGCATCTTTATAATGCTGGCTTAAAGACCCATTTGATTCCGACCGAACAAGGGAGCAAACATGGATCGCAGTAAGGTACCTGCCGTTCTATCCATCGCAGGATCCGATTCCAGCGGTGGCGCCGGCATTCAGGCCGACATCAAGACCATCACGGCGCACCGCCTGTATGCCGAGACGGCCATCACCGCCATCACCGCACAAAACACGCTCGGTGTCACCGCCGTGCAGAATATCTCCCCTGATATCGTCGCTGCGCAGATCGACGCCGTATTTGACGATATCCGCCCCAGCGCCGTCAAGATCGGCATGGTTTCTTCTGTCGAGATTATCGAAGTCATCGCCGACCGCTTGAGCGCCTGGAACGCAACGAACGTGGTCGTCGACCCCGTCATGGTCGCCACCTCGGGCGCGCGCTTGATTGCCGAGGATGCCTCCGAGGCACTCACCCGCCGCCTGTTCCCACTAGCAACCGTCATCACGCCCAATATTCCCGAGGCCATGGCCCTGCTTGACTACGAGGTCGACTCCGAGCGCACACAGCAAAATGCTGCCATGCTCCTCACCCGCCGCTTTGGTTGCGCATCCCTCGTTAAGGGTGGGCATCTTGTCAACGAGGCTAACGATGTATTGGCCGAGCCCGCGCCACTCGATGACGAGGGCAACCATCTGGGCGATCCGCTCACTACGTGGTTTCGCCACAAGCGCATTGAGACCAGCAACACGCACGGCACCGGCTGTACGCTCTCATCCGCCATCGCTTGCGCGCTGGCCCAGGGCATGGAACTTGCCGACGCCATCAACGCCGGCAAGGCCTACCTGACCGGCGCTCTCGCCGCTGGCTTTGACATGGGCAAAGGTTCCGGCCCCGTCAACCACATGTGGCAGTATTAAGATTCACAGCCCAGAGCCACCGCAAAGGGGGCAGGCACCTTTGCGGTGGCTCCCACAAACATCTCGATCTGTAACAGTTAGAGCCCATTTTTCGGCCCACCTGTTACAGATCGAGACATTCAAATTCCGCTGAGAAGATAATCTCAATCTGTAACAGTAACTCGGCAAAATCGACCCTAGATGTTACAGATCGAGACAAACGACCGATATCGACCTAAATAATCTCAATCTGTAACATCTAGCCCGTTTTCGACCTTACAACTGTTACAGATCAAGACAAACAAACGATCCAAAACCACCGCAAAGGGGGCAGGCACCTTTGCGGTGGCTTGGGCTCGCGCTACTCACCGAGCATCTCTTGGAGCTTGGCTGCCACGGCATGTCCCAAGCTCTCGTGGCTTTCGGGCATCATATGCAGATAGTCGATATCGCCCGGCTCGGCATAATCGGCGGCATTCAAAAAGTCGCAGCCAAACTGCTCAGCCACATGCGCGTAGTACTCACCAAAATGTTCCGAGGCTTCTACGGAATGCTCGTCAAAGTCGGTCATATATACATCGGCGATCTGCGGCTTAATCTTGATAGGTGCCATCAGCAGAATCCGTGGGCAGGGCGCGGCATCGGTCCAGGCAAACGCACGGACGGCGCGAATCAACGCCATGGCACCACGGGCGATATCGGAAGCTGTCACGCCAAAGACCGTCTTACAGTCGTTGGTGCCCAGCATGATCACAATGGCGTCCAGCGGCTTATGGGCCTCGAGCAGCATCGGAAGTGCGCGGATGCCGTTAAGATTGGTGTCCAGATGGCACATGTCGTCGCGTACCGTCGTGCGGCCGTTGAGGCCTTCTTCAATTACATGCCAGCCCTCGCCTAAGTCACGTTGGGCCACGCCGCACCAGCGCACATCCTGCGCATAGCGCACCGCGGTGCCGTCGCGCATGCCCGCCGGATCGTAACCATAGGTGTTGCTGTCGCCAAAGCATAGAACGTTTTTCATCGTAAGCCCCTCGCTCAGTAAAAAGCCGACGGAAGCAGCCTCTCCCGTCGGCTCGACCTATCTGTCAGCACGTACCGATTACAGGTACTTGCGCCAATCGTCCTCGTCCTCATCATCCTCGGTAGCAGCCTGGGCCTGCTCGGCGGCGCGAGCTGCCGCAGCGCGAGCGGCAACCTGGGCATAGGACTCCTCGTTGCGCTCGGGGAAGTTTGCCAGCACGTGCTCGAACTTGGCAAAATCCTCATCCCAGCGCGTAGAAGGCACGGCAAAGAAGACTTGCTTGACCTTGAAGTCGCCCGATGCGAGCTCCTTGCGGAAAATCTCGGCCACGGCCTCGGCATCAAAACCGTTGTTGTCGCAGCCCCAAGCGCCCAGTACGAGCTTCTCGCGACCCAGCTCGTCGCAGATGGCGAGCACAAAGCGGATACGGTCGCGCAGCGCGTCCAGCAGCGCATCGTCGCTCACGCGGTACTCCTGGCGTGCGCGCTTGGCATTGGGCGCGGCGGCCACGATCACATCGGCATACGCATGCACGTGGTTGCGGTCAAAACGCACCGCAGGCACTACCAGCGCACGGTTGCGGTAGAGCTCGCAGTTGATATTGCGGCGACGGTTCTCGCCATACCACTTGCGCTGCTTGTCGAGCACGTTGTACAGATACGAATCGGCGCAGAGCGTAGCCTCCTGGCCCAGATAGCCCTGGATGTAGCCGCCACCCGGGTTGGTGAACGAGGCAAAGGCGAGCACTGCCATGTCGCAGAACTGCGCATAGCCACGGCCGTTGTCCAGAATGGCCTGCGTGGCGGAGGCATCAAGCACGGTGACCTCGGGCAGGGTCGGAGCGGGCTCCTCGGCAGGCGCGGACTCGGTCTCTGCGGGTTTCTCGGCAGGCGCAGACTCGTCCGTGACCTCGGTCTCGACGGACGCAACCTCAGCGGCCTCGACCTCGACGGACTCAGACTCCTCGGCAACCGGCTCCTCGGCAGCCGCAGCCGCTTGGGCCTTGGCCTTCATCGCCGCGACAAAGCCGGCAGGCATACCGTCAAACTCGCGAACACCGGCAAGCGAACGCTCGATATCCTTGGCGCACGCTTCGGACACAGTTGCCACGTGACGCTCGGCGGCCTTAGCACGGGCCTCGCGCTTGGGATTGGGCTGACCCGCTCGGTTGGACCTGCGGTTACGGTTCCTGTTGTCGACGTCTGCCATACGTGGCCACCCTTCCTGTCGCTGCCGCTATCGGCTTTTCCCATCCATGATACCCCGCCGCGTACAAAAAAGACGGCCCCGAAGGACCGCCTTTCGCATCGATTTGCACGCACGGCAAGCACCGCCGCAATTCGCCACTAATCGCGACGGCCAAGGATGTTCAGGATGCGCAGGAACACGTTGATAATGTCCACGAACAGATTGGACGCCATGAGCACGGCGTTGGGCAGCGTAGGCGGCACCGTCGTGGCAACATAGGTGTCGTAGCCAATAAAGCCGGCGAACACCACGATCACGATCAGATCGGTGATGGTCTGCGAGACGCCCATGAACATCAGCACGATCTCAACCAGAATAGTGGCGAGCAGAATGCCAAAACCGATGCCATATACGCGCTGGAAAAACTTGGGGAACGTCACGCCCAAAGCGCCAAAGACAAAGGTGATAGCGGCCGTGGCGATAAAGGCAGTGTTGATGGTGGGCAGGTCGTAGTTGGCAAGGCCAAACGACGCGGTCAGGCCAAAGGTACTCGCAAAGATTACGTAGCCCACAAGGGACAAGCCCACGGACTGCTTGCTGGCGGCGGCCGACATCATGACCATGCCGACGATGGTCAAAATAAACGAGCCAAAGACCAGCGGCAAGGCGGCGCCGCTCATCATCATGCGCGCAAACGACATGGTGCTCGTAAAGTAGGCGCCGGCGCCCATGGCGCAAAAGCCCAAGAAGATCAGGGCAGACATGGCGAGATTGTACGCGCGCGGCGACATCTCCTTGGCGCGGCTTGCGCCGGTCTCGACGGGGCCGTTCTGATAGCCCTGGATATCGTTCATAGGTTCGTCCTTTCAAAAAGCGCCACAAATAACGGCGCAGTAGCTGACAAGATTCCTGTCATTGTACCCGAATGCCGTACGTCCTTACCCACGGCGCTCGCCCTCGAGCGTACGGTCGAATGCCCACACCCACCAACGCATCAGATGGGCCTGCGAGCCATCTGGTCGTTCGCGCGTCTGGTCCTCCAGATACAACTCGGTCGCATGACCGCCAAAACGGACCCTATAGGTTGCCGTACGAATGCCGTGAACCGTCAGGCCAAACCCAGTGGTCGAGACAATCTCGTCAATCGTAAAGCAACGACCGTCGACCCAGCAGACGGTGACCGGCACAACCTGTCCGCCCGCGAGGATGCGAGCCACGACGTCCACATACTGCTTGTGCACGCGTCGAGTTTTGCCATCTGTCTGTCGATATTCCATGCCCCCTATTATCGAACGCATGTTTGCATGTTGTAAAGCGAACAGACTGTGGTTTTTGGAGTGTCGTAGCAATCGCGCGTGTCCGCATGGCGTGATAGCAAAAAGAACACCCACGGTCAACAGGGCTAATATTCAATTTTAGTGCCAAAAAATTACTTCTCCCATCAGAACTCGGCAAAGAAACCCGCAGGAGGTGATACGATTTATCATGTTTTTGTAACGTGTCTGCAAACTTCGAGAAAGCCCATATATGGACGTAACGTTCTCAACCTTCCTCGGCCAAATTGTGTCGAACCCAGTCCTTGCCGTCACCGTGATCCTCGCGTTGGGCGCCATCTTCGTCAACGGATGGACCGACGCGCCCAACGCCATCGCGACCTGCGTCACTACGCGTTGCATGCCCGCCCGCGCCGCCATTCTCATGAGCGCCGCATTCAACTTCCTCGGCGTGCTCATCATGACGCACTTTAACGCGAGCGTCGCCAATACCATCTCGCATATCGTTGACTTTGGCGGAAACAGCACCATGGCGCTCGCCTGCCTGTGCGCGGCGCTCTTCTCCATCGTCGTCTACGGCGCCACGGCATCGCGTTTTGGCATCCCCACCTCGCAAAGCCACAGCCTTATCGCCGGCCTGACCGGTGCCGCTATCGCCCTCGGCGGCGCGAGCAGCGTCAACGTCCACGAGTGGATGAAGGTCATCTACGGCCTGGCGCTCTCCATCGGCCTGGGCTTTGTCATGGGCTGGGTCCTGTGCAAGCTCGTCTCGATTCTTTTCGCCGCCGCCAACAGGCGACGTGCCAACGTCTTCTTTAAATACGCTCAGATCGCGAGTGCCGCGGCCATGAGCTTCATGCACGGCGCGCAGGATGGACAGAAGTTCATCGGCGTGCTCTTTTTAGGCGTGGCCTTTGCCAGCGGCCAGACGAGCGTCGGCGATGCCGGCATCCCCATCTGGATTATGCTGCTATGCTCGGCCACCATGGGCATCGGCACCAGCGTGGGCGGCGAGCGCATCATCAAGTCCGTTGGCCAGAGCATGGTCAAGCTCGAAAAGTACCAGGGCTTCTCCGCCGACCTGGCGGGCGCCGCGAACCTGCTGCTTGCCACCCTTACCGGCATCCCCGTGTCCTCCACGCACATCAAGACCTGCGCCATCATGGGCGTCGGTGCCGTCAAACGCCTCTCGGCCATCAACTTCGGCGTCGTCAAGGACATGATGTTCACCTGGTTCTTCACCTTCCCCGCCTGCGGACTCATCAGCTTTGTCATGGCCAAGCTGTTCATGATGTTCATCTAGCCAAACCGAACGTCCATCCGGACCGTAACACCTCGCCCACCCGTCTTCGCCTCGAAAGGACCCACTCATGGCAAAGAAACCCGATTCGTTCTACTTTGACAACTACGTCGCCTGCGCCGACCTCGCCGTCCAGGCCGCCGAGCTGCTTACCAAGATTTTCGAGAACTTCGATCCCGCAAAGATTCACGATATGCTCGACAAGATGCATGCGATCGAGCATGCGGCCGACAAGAAGCACCATGAGCTTGAGGACGCCCTGCTCACCGCCTTTATCACCCCGCTTGAGCGCGAGGATCTGGACCTGATGAGCTGCTCGCTCGACACCGTGCTCGACCGCATCGAGGGCGTCGTGCAGCGCGTCTACTTCACCAACATCCAGAGCATCCATCCCGATGCCATCGTGATCGCCCACAAGGTGACCGACGCCTGCTGCGCCATGAAGGACCTTATGGTCGAGCTTCCCAACTACCGCAAGTCCAAGACTCTGCGCGAACTCGTCATCCAGATCAACACCATCGAGTCCGAGGCTGACGAGCTCTATATCAACGCCATGCGTAACCTGCACGTTAACGGCAAGGACCCGCTCGAGGTCATCGCCTGGCGTGACGTGTACGCCTTCCTGGAGTACTGCGCCGACTGCTGCGAGAATGTGGCCGATGTCGTGGATTCGATTGTCATGAAGAACAGTTAATTGGGGGTACGTGTCCCGGCGGCGAAGGGCCGGCCACGGTTTGCTTTCTCACTCCGGCTGCTTTGCAGAGTCGTTCGAAAGCGGTTAATTGGCGGTCTGCGTCCCACCGGCGAAGGCCCGGCACCTATTTGCTTTCTCACTCCGGCTGCACGGCAGGGTCGTTCGAAAGTAAATAGGTGTCGGGCCTTCGCCTTGCATACCACCATTGGGAACCTTGGCTGATACTTTGAAAGCGATGGGGCTTTTGTTGGCAGGGCCTTGGGACCCGATTGGGAAATTTGGGACCGCCTTAAACGTTTAGCTGAATCGGGCTTTGGGTACCCTTTGTTTTGCTTTGGATTGATTCGCTGACTTTGGAGGGTTTGGTTATGGGGTATTTGGATCTGGCTCGGGGTCGGTATTCTTGTCGTGAGTTTGAAGATCGGGCTGTGGAGCAGGCTGTGGTGGATGCCATTGTTGAGGCTGGGCGTATTGCTCCTTCTGCTTGTAATAATCATCCAGCCCGTGTGATGGTGCTGGATACGCCTGAGCTGTTGGAGAAGGCTGCTGCTTGTCAGCCTCGGTTTGCTCGTGATGGGTCTATCTTTGGAGCTCCGCTTGTCTTCCTTATTTGCAGCGTTACCGATGATGCTTGGGTGCGCCCGTATGACCAGATGAATTCCAGTGAAATCGATACGTCCATCGTGTGCGACCAGATGATGATGGAGGCCACCGAGCAGGGCCTGGGAACGTGCTGGGTATGCCATTTTAAGCCTGAGGTGGCACAGGAGCAGTTCAATCTGCCCAAGGGCGTCTATCCCTATCACATGCTCGTCTGTGGCTATCCCGCCGACCACATCGCCGATCCCGAGCATCGCGAGGCCCGCACTATTCCCCTCTCCAACTTCCTCCTCAAGTAGTTTTTAGACATACCTTAAAATCTACCTTTTACCACGCGCCCTTCGCCGAGTTCTGTCCTATCGCATGCAGAGCTCGGCGTTTTGTTTCCCAACCCGTATACAGCCACAAAAAAGGAGCCCGCAGGTGCGAGCTCCTCTTACGGACACTAGATTGTAGTTCTGGTGTTAGTCCAGGTCGTCGGCGGCAAAGTTGTCGATCGGGGCGAAGGGATCGGCCACGGGGACAACCGGATCGGCGACGGGCAGCGGCTCGGCGGCGGGAACGGTCACCGCGGGAGAAGCGGCAGAACCGACCGGCGTGGAGGCCATGAGGTCGGCCGGGAAGGAGTTCTGGGCGTCGTCCATAAAGTGCTGGATGAGCTTGAGATACTCGGCCTTGAACTCCTCGCGGGAAGCCTTCAGACGGTCGATTTCCTCGAGCTCGGCCTGCTTCTCGGTCAGAGCCTGGCGGATAACCTCGCGGGCCTTGGCGTCAGCCTCGTTGCGGATGCGATCAGCGTTCTCGTTGGCGTCGTTGACAATTGCCTCGGCGGTCTGCTGGGCAGCGATCAGGGCAGCGGAGATCTGACGCTCCTGAGCGGAGAAGTCGGGTGCGGGAGCGGCCACAGGAGCAGCGGGAACGGCCTGAGCGGCGGTATCCTGGGCCTGGGCAAGCTGAGCCTGCGCGTCGGCAAGCTGCTGCTCGGTGGCGGTCAGGCGACCCTTAAGATCAACGATCTTGGCAAGCATAGCGTCAACCTCGGAGGACAGCGTCTCCAAGAAGACGTCGACCTCGGCAGGATCGTAGCCACGCTTGGCCTCAGAGAAAGTCTGAGCCTGGATGTCTGCAGGGGTAATAGCCATAACAAGTCTCCTTTTTCATCGCCTCGGCGCTACACGCCCGACGTAAGTTACTAAGTCAGTTCTATACGAGTATACCTATAAGAAGCTGCAGAATCAGCCTCTGCACCAACTGCAACGCAATAATCGCAACGACCGGCGAAAAATCAACGCCGCCCATCGGCGGGATAAACCGACGAAAGAGGTTGAGCCACGGGCCGCAGACGCTATCGAGCACTGCAGCGATATCCTGCAGCAGGCCGCCCTGCTTCATGGGAATCCACGTCATAAAGCAATAGACCACGATGAGCGTGGAGTAGAAGTTGAACAGCGTGTTGACCAGCTGGACAATGGTGTAGATGTTGATGAGAATCTCCTCGTCTTGGGTTTACTTAAGGTAGCCGTCGGCACGAAGCTTCTTGAGGTCCGAATCCTTAACCTCGCAGCCGGCGGGCAGCACCATGAATACGCGATCGCCCACTTCTTTGACCGTGGCGCCCAGGCCACAGGCAAAGCCATAGCTAAAGTCCAGGACGCGCTTGGCGACCTCGGTGCGAACGCCAACAAAAATCAGTGCAACAGGCTGCTTGGTGCGCACACGACGGACAACCGTCTCGACGTCGTCATAGCTCTCGGGACGCAGGACATAGGCAGGCAGCTGCGGCGTGGCGTTGATGATGTTGCTCGCATAGGCCGAGGCGTCGCTCGGCGCAGAAGCGGGCGCAGGTGCCGCGGCGCGAGCACGGGCGCTCTCGGCATAGCTCGACGGCGTGTCGTAGGCGCCGGGACGATAGCCACCCGCGACAGTATCCTGCGAACGCGACGGCGGATTGTACGTCGTTGCATGACGCGAGTCATCGCCGACCAGCTGTCCGGAACGCGTGTACACGGCCACCGACTCGGCCTCACCGCGGCGCGTCTGGCCCAGCAGGCCGTTGCTCGGCTCATCCTGGGTATAGAAGCCCTCGCCCGAGGCACCGCTGTAGCCGCCGCCCTGATAGCCGTCGTCGTAGCCGTCATCGTAGCCGTAGTCGTCGTCCTGGCCATAACCCTGGTCATAACCCTGCTGGCCGCCCAGGTGCATCTTATTTTTAATCTCGTCAAGGAAGCCCATGGTTGTGTCCTCTCGCGGTTTAGTGCAGGCACCCCGATAATCAGTGCGCACTTCAGAGCCTTATTTTACTGCAAACTCCGGGCTAAATACTACCCTGCCCAGGCGAACGAGCGTAGAGCCCTCCTCAAGGGCAGGCTCAAAGTCCTCGCTCATGCCGCAGGAAAGCTCAGGCAGGTTCAAATCGGGATGCGCCGCCTCCAGCTCATCCCTCAGCTCACGAAGCCCCGCAAAGGTGCGGCGTGCCACATCCTTATTCCCCCGGGGCGCCATAGTCATAAGCCCCTGTACGCAAATTCCCTCAAGTTCCGCAAGCTCACCCGCGGCGGCGCGAATCTCATCGGGCGAAAAGCCTCCCTTCGACTCCTCACCACTCACATTGACCTCGATGAGCACACACTGGGGGCCGGCGAGCTCGCCTGCCTCAATCTTGCGGACAGCACGGCTCGAGATCGCCTGCGCCAGATGCAGCGAACCCACCGAGTGAATCAGCTCGGCTGAGCCCAGCACCGCATTGATCTTATTGGTCTGCAGGTTGCCGATCATATCGAAGCGCACCTCGGGCAGCTCCGGATGCTCCGCCAGACCCGTGAGCTTGCGAACCAGCTCCTGCGGGCGGTTCTCGGCAAAATTGCGATACCCCGTCTGGATGGCGGCAACGGTCTCATCGACACCAACGGTCTTGGACACGGCAATGAGGCGCGCGGCGTCGTGGGGGCGGCCCGCGCGATCGAGCGCCGCATAAAAACGTTCCAGAATCTGCTCGCGGCGAGCGCGCATCAAGTCCAAATAGTTATCCATTGCCAATCGCCTCCGCTGACAGCCAAACAAGTAGTCCCATGCTAACGCAAGAGCGCGGCCCCGCATGTGCAAGGCCGCGCTCACTTAGGTATTTACAATCTTTCGACGAACGGGGTCACTTACTCCTCGTCGTCCTCGCCATCGTCCTCGTCCTCAAGATGATCGAGCAGGTAGCGAAGACCCTCGCTGACCTCGTTAGCGGGCACCTTGGCAACGTAGCGAGCGTCGACGGCGGGCCTCATGATAACACCCTCGCCCGAAGGCACGCGCATGCTCTCGAGCTCATCCTCGTCCACACGGGCGATATCGCCGGCGTTCATACGCTGACCAGTCAACAGGAAGGTCAGACGGCAAGCGGCATCGATGGAAATCGAAGCGATGCGATCGAGGTAGCGCGAAACCATGATAGCGCGGCGCAGGTCGTCATAGTTGCTGTCGTCGTCCATAAAGTCGCCCGTATCCATACGATTAAAGGTGCGGAAGAACTTCTCGTAGGCGGCGTGCACCGGCTCGTCCTCGACGGCCAAGTTGCAGATGATGGACATGTCATTGGTGACGAGCGCAGAAAGCGAAGAGCCCAGCACCTGGTAAACAGCTTCGGCCTCGGCCTCAACCGTACCGACGAGCTCCTGGGGCAGCGAGATGTCGGCCTTGACCATGTGACGCGTGGCGCGGCAGATCTGGCGAACCTTATCGGTCATGCGCTGCAGGTTAAAGTCGACGTAGATAATCGTCTGCAGCAAGCGGAAGTCGGAGGCGACCGGCGACTGCGTGGCGATCAGGTTGTAGCACACGGCCTCCAAGTTGGCGCAGCGCGCGTCAATCGAAAGCGTGCGCTTCTTGGTCTTGGTGGCGAGCTTGCGGTCGTCGGTCACATAGGCCTTAACGGCATCGTGGAGGGCCAGATCGACGGCCTCGTAGATGCTCAGCATCTCGTGGCGGGCCTCGATGAGCTGACGGGAAAACAGTTTACGCATGGTTCACTCCAATCAGTTGGGTGCGGTCATGCCGCCCGCACAGTGAATACGCACCGGACCAGGTCCGATCGGCTTGGGACTAGTCGCACCGATCAGCCAAAGCGGCCGGTGATATAGTCTTCCGTCCGCGAGTCCACCGGGCTGGTGAAGATCGCGTCGGTTTGACCATACTCGATGAGCGTGGCAGGTTCACCGGCAACTTCCTGCAAGAAGAATGCGGTGTAGTCGCTGATACGAGCTGCCTGCTGCATTGAATGCGTGACGATGATGATCGTCATCTCGGGCGCCAGCTCGGCCATCAAATCCTCGACCTTAGAGACGGACGTGGGGTCGATGGCGGAGCAGGGCTCGTCCATCAGGAGGACATCGGGTTGCACCGCAAGCACGCGCGCGATGCACAGACGCTGCTGCTGACCGCCCGAGAGCGCCAAACCATCCTTGTTGAGCTGATTGGATACCTCTTTCCAGAGGTTGGCGCGCTTGAGCGATTCTTCCACGATGTCATCGAGGTCGCTTTTGCTAGTCACGCCCTGCAGACGAGGGCCAAAGGCGACATTCTCGTAGATGGATTTGGGAAACGGGTTGGGCTGCTGAAAAATCATGCCCACGCGGCGACGGAGGTCGACCGGGTCGACGCCCTCGGCATAGATATCGTTGCCGTCGAGCGTCATGGTGCCCTCGACGCGCGTACCCTCGATCAGGTCATTCATGCGGTTGATGCAGCGCAAAAACGTCGACTTGCCGCAGCCCGAAGGGCCAATGAAGGAGGTGATGGCGTTTTTGGCGATGTTGAGGTCGAGCCCCGTCAGCGCATGAAAGTCACCGTACCAAAAGTTGAAATCCTTGGCCGTAATGGCCGCTTGCTCCAGCGTGGGAGCGGACTGATAAACGGACATGGGACTCCTTAACTAGCGACGCTTGCGCGACAGGAAGCGCGCAAACAGGTTGAAGGCCAGAATGATCACCATCAGCAAGAGCGCGGTGCCGTAGGCTGCGTTCATGTTGATGCCGTCGTTGGCAAGCAGGTACAGGTGAACGGTCATGGGGCGGCCGGAATCGAGCGGCGAGATAGGTAGATTGATGGCCTGGCCCATGGTGTAGAGCACCACGGCGGTCTCGCCAATGGCACGGCCGATGGCAAGGACAATGCCCGTGGCAATACGGCCAAAGGCAGAAGGAAGCACGATCTTGGAGACAACCTGCCACTTGGTGGCGCCCAGGCCATACGCGCCCCAACGGATATAGCGCGGAACGGCGCGAATGGCCTCTTCGGTGGTGCGCATGACGATGGGAAGCATCAAGAGCGCAAGCGCCAGAGCGGCCGAGACCATCGAAAGGCCCAGACCCATAGCCTCGACAAACAAGGCGTAGCCAAACAGGCCCATAACGATGGAGGGCACCGAGGCCAAAGCGTCAGCAGCGTAGCGAATGAGCTCGACGATCTTGCCCTGCTTGGCGTACTCGGCCAGATAGACGGCTGCCAGCACAGCGATCGGCGTGCAGATAAGCATGGCGAGCGCCGTCACATAGACGGTCGAGACGATCGTGGGCCAAATACCGCCCTCGGCGTTGACGCCCTGGGGCCAACCGAAGATAAAGTCGAGCGAGATGTGTGGCAGGCCGTTGATGACCACGTAGGCGATGATAGCGACCAGCACCAGCGTGGTGATGTATGCCGCGGCACGGAACACGCCAAGCATGATCTTGTTGGACAGGTCCTTGTTGATGCGGCCCTTCTTGCCGTGGGAAAGGGCACGCTTGATGCGCTCGCGCGACGAGGTCGTATCGACCGTCGTGTCAACGGAATCGGACATAGCCTACCCCCTCTTCTTCTTGGAAACCAGGCGGACGATGCCCACCAGCGTGGCGGAAATGATAAACAGGACCACGCCCATGCCGAACAGCGCCGAGCGATGCAGACCCGAGGAATAGCTCATGTCGAGCGCAATCTGGCTCGTGAGCGTCGAGATGGGGCTCGCAATGCTGTCGGGAATAACCGGGGCGTTACCCACGACCATGAGCACGGCCATGGTCTCGCCGATGGCACGGCCCATACCCAGCACGATGGCATCCACGATACCCAGCTTGGCGGCAGGTAACACGACCTTATAGATAGTCTGCCACTTGGTGGCGCCCATGGCATACGATGCCTCGCGAATGCCCATGGGAATGGAATTGAGAGCATCGATGGTAAGCGTCGTGATGGTGGGCACGATCATAATGGCGAGCACGAACCACGCCGTCAGCGCGCCAAAACCAAGACCGCCGGTCAGTTGTGCGATAAACGGGCGGATGATGATCATGCCAAAGAAGCCATAGATGATAGAAGGGATGCCGGCCAACAGGTCAACGGCAGGGCTGATGAGCTTGCGCACGCGCTTGCTGGCGATCTCGACCAGATACACGGCCGTGCCCACGCCTAGGGGCACACCCATGGCGAGCGCGCCGACGGTCACCAGACCCGAGCCGGCAAGCAGCGACACGATGCCGTAGTGACCCTCAGAGGGCGCCCACGTAAAGCTAAAGAAGTCCGCCAGACCGATGTCGGTAAAGACGGGCAGCGCCGAGTACGTGGTAAAGACAAAAATCAGGATGACGGTAACAACCGCCAAGAACGCGCAGGCAAAGAAGATCCACTGCAGCGCCTTCTCCTTGATATAGGTGCTGCGCGATACGAGCGCCAGCTCGCGCTTCTTGGGCGCCTGACCATTCTGCTCAGTCTGGGAGTTTTCCTGTGCTTCCATGCTACTCACTCCCCTTCTCGTCGTTGGTGACGGGGATAAAGCCCGCCTCGCGAATCTGCTTGTCCATCTTTTCGGACGTCACATAGTCGATGTAATCCTGCGCCTGCTGCGAAGGCGCACCCTTCACAAAGAAGTAAAGGTCGCGTGAGATGGGATAGCCGCCGCTCGCGACCGTCTTCTCGGACGCCTCAACATGATTGACCGAGACGGCCTTGACCGAGGTCTTGGCGTTGAGGCTATCGACGAAGCCCAGCGAAATGTAGCCAATGGCACCGTGCGAACGAGATACCACGTCGCGCACCTGGCCCGTGCCCGAAAGAACGGCCGAGCGGCGATCGAACGGGGTGCCGTCCATCACGATGGTGCGGAATGCTTCACGCGTGCCGGATGCCTCGTCTCGGTTGATGACCTGAATCTTCAGGTCCTCGCCACCGACCTCTTTCCAATTAGTAATCTTGCCGGCATAGATATCGCGGAGCTGCTCGGTCGAGAGGTTATCGACCGGGTTATCGTCGTTCACGATGACCGCGATACCGTCGTGGGCAATGACGATGGGAGTCAGGCCCAGATCCTGTTCGTCGGCATTGAGTCCACGGGAGGAGCTGGCGATATCGGCCGTGCCAGCGCTGACGGCTTCGATGCCAGCGGAAGAGCCCAAACCGGAAACGAGCACGTCGATGCCAGTCTCCTCCTTAAAGCCCTCTGCCGCAATCTCGGCGATAGGAAGGCAGGTCGTGGAGCCGGCCACGGTAATGGAAGAGGTAGAAGATCCCGAAGAACAGGCGCACAGCGTAAGCGTAAGCACAGCGGCGCTCAGGACCGATACGATCTTTCTCATAGCATCACGCCAATCGCGGCATGGCGCCCACAGGTGCCGTCCTCGTTACGGTAGGAATAAAAGCGGTCGTTCTGACGCACAGTCGAAAGCTGGGTATCCACGATATTATCCGCGTCCACACCGATATCTACCAACGCCTCACGAATGGCGGCAGATAGATCGAGCATGCGAGAAGCGCCCGCATCGATGCACGAAAACTCGGCGGCAAAGCGGTCCATGAGTTCCTGGGATACCTCATATTCGTCAGCCAAGATATGGGGGCCGATATAGGCGGAAACGTCGCTCGCATCGCAGCCGGCAGCATCGCAAAGCGCCTGGCACGCCTTGGCAGAAATACGTGCAATCGTGCCCTTCCAACCGGAGTGCACCACGGCAAACCCGCCGGGGGCCACCAGCACCACGGGAACGCAGTCGGCAAAGCAGAGCAGCACGGGCACGTCATGGGCCGTACAGACGATGGCATCGCAGCCCTCAGCAATCTGCTCGCGAACAGCCTCAAGATCGTCGGCGCCGTTCGAAGTCACCGTAACGATATGGTCACCATGTACCTGATTGGGCACGAGCAGATTATGCTCGCACTCAGTGGCACCCATAGCTTCGAGCGCTCGACGACGATTTTCTTGAACAGCAAAGGGGTCATCGCCTACATGCGAGCCCAGGTTGAGCGAGGAGTACGCATCTTCAGAAACGCCACCGGTGCGCTCGGTAAAGGCAAAACGGACATCGGATGTCGCGCCCTCCACCAACGTAACTCCATCATGGTCGACACGCGAAACGTTGTCCGCACGTGCTGCCATACTAAAGCCTCCTAATAACACAAGTACCGCGGCGTCGCCGCGCAGTCCGCGTTTATACGGCTGTCATACTTCCTTAAAAGGATACCCGCAGCGGTAGGGACCAAACGTAAAGGGAACGTAAGGAGATTGGAGGCTTTCGTTTACAAACGAGAAACAAAACGGGGTGCATCCAAATGGACACACCCCGTGCAGGTCGTTGAGAAAAACGAACTAGAAGCTACCGCGCTTCAGGAAGTCGGGAAGCTCGAACTGGTCGTTGCCAAAGTTGGGCAGCTCGGTACCACCGACGTTGCGGGTCGGAGCGGCCTGAGCCGGGCTGGCAGCCGGAGCGGTGCGCTGCGGCTCAGCGGAGGCAGCGGCCTTGCTCTGAGACTGCTGAGCAGCAAAGAGCTCATCCTGACGGTTGACATTGGAGTCGGAGAAGCCCGTAGCGATGACGGTGATACGCACCTGATCGCCCAGGGACTCGTCGACAACGGTACCGAAGATGATGTTGGCCTCGGGGTCGACGGCGTTGGCGACAACGTCGGCGGCGTCGCTGATCTCCTGGATGCCCAGGTCCTTGGAACCGGCGATGGAGAGCAGCACGCGCGTGGCACCATCGATGGAGCTCTCGAGCAGCGGGCTGGAGATGGCCTGCTGGGCAGCGTCGACGGCACGAGTATCCCCAGAAGAGGTACCGATACCCATCATGGCGGTACCGGCCTGCTTCATGATGGTCTTAACATCGGCGAAGTCCAGGTTGATGATACCGGGGACGGTGATGAGGTCGGTGATGCCCTGGGTGCCCTGGGAAAGGACGCCATCGGCAATCGCGAAGGCCTCGAGCATGGTGGTCTTCTTCTCGGCGATGTCGAGCAGCTTATCGTTAGGAATGACGATCATGGTGTCGACGCAATCGGAGAGGGTCTTGATGCCCTCCTCGGCGCTCTTCTTACGCTTGCGGCCCTCGAAGGTGAAGGGCTTGGTCACGACGGCGACGGTCAGTGCGCCGACCTCGTTCATCGCGATATCGGCAACGATGGGAGCAGCGCCGGTACCGGTGCCGCCGCCCTCGCCGCAGGTGATAAACACCATGTCGGCGCCAGCGAGCGCCTCGGCGATGTCGTCGCGGGACTCATCGGCAGCCTTGCGGCCAACCTCGGGGTTGGCGCCGGCGCCCAGGCCGCGGGTAAGGTCGGTGCCGATGTGCACCTTGATATCGGCATCAGAGATCGCGAGTGCCTGAGCATCGGTGTTGATGGCAACAAACTCGACGCCGCGGATGCCCTCTTCGATCATTCGATTGACCGCGTTGGTACCGCCGCCGCCGACGCCGACCACCTTAATGACGGCAAGGTAGTTGTTGATCTCTGTCTCGTGCATGTCGGTCCTCCGAACAAAGGTTATAGCCATAGCATGGGTCGACCCCTGCGCACATTAACCTTCAGGTTGAAAGTAAATGCAAAGGTAAACCGTATTATGTTTGCACATTATGAACGTATCAGTCAAATAATTGACCGTGAAAACCAAACAAACCAGATAAACGGCGTGGTATGGCCCCTCAACAAAGCATCAACCAGCGCTACGAGGTCGGAGCATTCCTAAATGTGTAGTTGCCTGGAGAGCGCACATTGATATACGTTACGCCCTCTACCTGCGAAAGCAACTTGGTGACTACGCGTTCCTTCTTGGCGATATCGTCCGAATCGCCCAGCGACACCTCAATGCCGTTATTGAGGTTTGCCGAGATGGCTTCGACCGAAGGCGTGGAAATATCCTTGACTTGTCCCAAGAACTCGCTCGAAAAACCACGCACATAATCCAGGCCGGCCTTAACGGCTTTGGAGTTAACCGCCTGGCCGGAAACTGGAGCGACATCCGCCGAGACATCAGTCAACAACACCGCGCCATAATGCTTGGCGAGCGCCAGCGCGGCATCGATTCCGGTCAAGGTATTTGAGCCCTGCCCTGTCGTGATGACGTTGCCCTGGTCGTCCACTTCGACCGACGTCGACAGCGGGGCGATCCAGGTGTCATCGTCTCCGATAGCCCAGGCAAGGTCGTCGGAGCTGATATACGCAATGGCGATAACTTTACGCTCCGTCGGCGTGATGATAAGCGTATGGGGAAACTGGCGCTGGACATCCACGCCCGAAACCCACGGGTTCTGCTTGAGATCCTCGGTAATCTGGTCGGGATCGACGTTAAAAAGCGACGTTCCCTCGGGCAAGTCGATCAGCTGGATAGCATCGTGCTTCGTCACATGCTCGCTGCCTTGAATCTGAATATCAGTGGCAGTAAACAATCCAGAGTTGATCACCACGATGGCAACGACGACGAGCACGGCCAAGACGGCCAGAACGCCGCCCACGATTTTGCCTTTGCCTGTAACGACAGAAGCGGCGTCTGATGTTTTATTTGCCATCGCTCCAAGTGAAGATAACGGGTTGAAACCTTTTTTACTCGAAGGCTTCTTGGCGGTAGCCGGCACCGATGTCAGCGAGCGCGGTTTCGATGCGCCCAGCGTGCGACCTGGACGCGCCGCTTTAGTTCCCGTCGAGGGCTTGGGAGCTGCCATGGGACGGGCAGGCTTGGCGCCCATAACAGGCTTTGACGTCACCGAGGGACGCGAGGACTTTTTTGCGGCTGGACGATTACCGAGCTGCGAGCCGACGACCGGACGACTGGTCTGTCGAGCATGCCCGACAGACTTAGAGTGCGCGACGGTATTGCGTTGAGGTTTGGCAGGCGCGCCGGAACGCCCTCCGGCGCGGCGGAAGGTGGGTTTCGATGCTCTAGAAGCCGAGGAATTTAACTTCCGGTCTGAGCTCGATGCCATACGCCTCCCTCACCTTTCCGTGCACATGTCTGATAACCGCGGCAACGTCATCGGCCGAGGCAGTTCCGTTATTAACGATAAAATTAGCGTGAACGGGCGAAACTTCCGCGCCGCCAATCGAAAAACCCTTTAATCCACAATCCTCGATAAGCTTGCCCACACTCGCATCGGGCGGGTTGCGAAAGACAGACCCGCAGGATGCGCGACCCATGGGCTGCGTACGCTTGCGCCTCGTCAGGTACCGCTCCATGCGCTCGCGAATGTCGGCCTTGGGCGCCGGTTTAAGCTTGAACACGCACTCGAGGATGATCTCATTGCGGGGAAGGCTACATTCGCGGTAGTCCCAAGTGATCTCGGACCCCGCATAATGCTTGATACCGGATGCCGGGTCAAACGTTACGACATCCTCAACCAGCGAGCCAATCCACTCGGTCCGTGTGCCGGCATTCATGGATATCGCACCGCCGACCGAACCAGGAATGCCAACGGCAAACTCAAGGCCCGAGAGGCTACGCGACAGGGCATCGTTGACCAGGCGCGCAAACATCACGCCCGCACCGACCGTCAGCGTACAACCGTCATCGGCAACAACCGTGCGCTGAAACTCACGTCCGAGCGAAATGACGGCACCGCGATAACCGCCATCGGCAACCAGCAGATTGGAGCCCTTGCCGATGATGACCCACGGCACCTGCTCGCGATCGAGCACCGCCACGGCGCGGCGGAGGGCATGATAGCTATGGCACGTCACAAAGAGGTCGGCCTTGCCGCCGATACGATAGCTCGTATGACGCGCAAGGCGCTCGTCCTCGATCACATCCGTGTCGATCATGCCCGAGAGCGCCATGACGGCGTTAAACAGACCCATTAGACTTAAGCGTCTTTCTTGGCAGTCAGATACTCAATGAACTCGGGACCGACGGTCGTAACGTCGCCGGCACCCATGGTGAGTAGCAGGTCGCCCTCGCCCACCATCTGCTCGAGCTCCTGATTGAGCTCAAGACGGCTGGAGCAGTACACGACCTCCTTGCCAGGATGCTTGGCGCGCACGGTATCGGCGAGCATCTTAGAGGTGACACCCGGAATGGGCATCTCGCCAGCCGAGAACACATCAATCAGCAGCAGTTTATCGGCATTGGCAAATGCATCGGCAAAGTCGTCGCACAGGGCCTGCAGGCGCGAATAGCGGTGCGGCTGGAACACGACATCGACGTGCTTGTAGCCTAGCGAGGAAGCGGCAGCAAGCGTCGCCTTGATCTCGGTGGGGTGATGGCCGTAATCATCGACCACGGTGATGCCATCGATATCGCCCACGTGGGTAAAGCGACGGCGGACGCCCTCAAAGCTCGAGAGCGCCTTGGCGGCGGCGTCGATGTCAAGGCCCAGGACATGGGCGACGGTGAGCACCGCCGTGGCGTTGAGCATGTTGTGGCGACCGGGGTTGCTCTTGATCTCCACAGCGTGCTCAGTGCCGTCCTCAAAGCGAACGATAAAGTCACTCTGGATGCCCTTGACATCCGGGTGCACGCAGACGATGTCGTTGCTCTCGGCAAAGCCGTAGGAAAGCACGTGACGGCCCGTCGACTTGGCGAGCTCGACCAGATGCGGGTCCTCGCCGCAGACGATGACGGTGCCGTCCTCGCCCACCAGGCTCATGAATTTGGCGAAAGTTGCCTCGATCTCCTCGATACCCGAGTAGTGATCGAGGTGGTCGACCTCGACGTTGGTCACAATGACCACGTTGGGGTTCAGGAACAGGAAGGAGCTGTCGGACTCGTCGGCCTCGGCGACAAAGTAGTCGCCCGAGCCGTTCTTGCCGTTCGTGTCATAGCCCTCGACGATGCCGCCGATCAAGAAGCTCGGATCCAGACCCATGCGGTCGAGCATGGTGGCGCACATCGAAGACGTGGTGGTCTTGCCATGCGTGCCGGCAACAGCGACGGTGGTGTAGCCGTGGCCCAAAGCAGAGAGCATCTTGGCACGGGGCCACACGGGAATACCCAGCTCGCGAGCGCGCACGAGTTCAGGGTTGGACTCCGGAATAGCGGTGGACACAACAACCACGTCGGGCTTGACCTCGTCGATCGTGGCGGCCTCATGGCCCACATGCACCTTCACACCAGCGCGGGTAAGCTGGCGGATATAACGTGACGTCTTAAGGTCGGAGCCGGTAACGGCATAACCGCGCTCGTGCAGAACGAGGGCGATGCCGCTCATGCCGGCGCCGCCGATACCGATAAAGTGGGCGCTCTTAAACTCGGGCGCGGAGGTTGCAGTCTGGGAATCAGCCATGTGCTCGTGTACTCCTTGCGTAAACACTGCCTGTAACCCGTTAACTGTACCGCACCTACCGCATCAGCGCGAGGGCGACCGACGATATCCCGTCTAACTAACGCAAACCCTCTACCGCATCCGCCAGAAGAGCGGCGGCCCTATCCTGAGCCAGACCACGCGCCGCCTGACGCATGGCGTCGCGTGCCGCCGCGTCATCGACCAGGTGCAGCAGCTCATCGGCAAAGGCAGAACCGCCGATATCGGCATCGGCACAGAGCACGCCTGCCCCGGCGTCGACCAGATAACGGGCATTGGTGGTTTGGTGGTCGGCCGTCGCATGCGGGTACGGCACGAGCACCGAGGGCACGGCGAGCGCAGCGATCTCGGCCACGCTCGATGCGCCCGAACGCGATAGCACCAAATCGGCAGCAGCCAGCATGTCGCCCATGTTGTCGATGTAAGGCTGGACGCGGTAACGCTTCGCCTCCTCGGGCGTCAGCGCCAAAGCGCGCTCGGTTTCCTCAAAGCCGTCGGCACCCGTCGAATGCAACACATAGAGGTTCTTGCGCGAAAGCAGCTCGTTTTTGAGCGAAGCCACGCGCTCGTTGAGGTGCTGGGCGCCAAGTGAACCGCCAAAGACGAGCAGCAGCGTAGCGTCCTCGGGAACGCCAAGTGCCTTGCGGCCGCGAGCGCGATCGCCCTCGATCACCGAGCGACGTACGGGGTTGCCGGTCATGAGCACGTGGTCAGGGTCACCTTCGCGCTCAAAGACCGAACGCGCTGCCGGCACCGAGATGCACACGCGAGCGGCGTGGGAGTTCATCATCTTGTTGGCCAGGCCCGGAACAGAGTTCTGCTCATGCAGCAGATACGGAACGCCTGCGCCCTTGCACCACCCCAGCAACGGAACCTCGACATAGGCACCAAAACCGATGGCGGCATCGGGCTTGCCGACCTTTGAGAAATGACTGGCGAGCGCACGCTTGGCCTTGTTGACACGCCACAGCGAGGTCAGCGCCGTCCAAGGACGGGAGCGGTCGAAGCCCGTAACCGTAATGGGCACAAAATCAAACCCAGCCTCGGGGACCAGACGACCCTCGAGCTTGCGCGACTGGCCCACGAACACAACGTGGTGGCCACGGTCACGCAGCTCTTCGGCCAAGGCGAGCGCGGGGTTGATATGCCCTGCCGTGCCGCCGGCTGCAATAGCAACGGTCATCTTATCGGTCATGGTAGTCCCTTCGTACACGCGGTCCCTGTTCGTCGGTGCGCAAACGCGCCGACGGGTCCGAGTTCAAATCGATTCGATTATATCCGCCGCCCGCATTGCGAGGAGTTGGGCGCTGCGGACGACCTTGCGGCGCCGTTCGCTGACGCGGACGGGCTGCCGGCTCGGTCGCAGAGCCATCCAGAACGGTAAAGCCGTTACGCGAAGACCGCTCGCCGCGCACGTGGGGCACGCCGGCGGTACTCTCATCCATAACGGCAAAGCTCTCGCGGCGACGGTCGTACTCATCGCGACGGGCGCTCTCGTACGAAACGCGTAGGATCAGACCGGCAAGCATAAGCGACACAATAATCGACGAACCGCCATAGCTAATAAACGGCAACGGTTTGCCCGTCATGGGAAACACGTTGAGGATGCCCAGCGCATTGATCAAAAACTGCACCGCGAGAATGACCGCAGAGCCAGACGCCATGAGCGCGCCCCGACGATCGGTCGCCTGCTCGGCAATGCGAAACGCCGAGTAGATCAGCATCGCAAACACCAAGAAGAACAGGACGGTTCCGACAAAACCGACTTCCTCGCCAATGATGGCCAGGATGTAGTCATTGTGCGCCTCGGGCAGATACGAGTACTTCATGGTTGAGTTGCCGATGCCACGGCCGAACAGACCGCCCGAGGCAAAGGCCATGATGGCAAGCGTGGCCTGATAGCCGTCACCATACTCGTCGGCCCAAGGGTTCAAGGCAACCTGAATACGCACCATACGGTATGGCTCTGCGACAAGCGCAATCACGATCACGAGAATGCCGAAGATTAGCACGCCGATGATAAATCTGGGGTCGAGACCCGCAAACAACGCCATGCACATGAGGGTCAACAGGATGATCAGGACGGTACCGAAATCGGGCTGGATAAAGATCAGAAAGAGCGAAATGCCCAGGTAGATGCCCATCTTGCGAAGGAATTCGTTGATGTTGCCACCGGGCGAAAAGAAGCGATCGAGCATGATGGCCGAATACGCAATGGCAAATGGCTTTAAAAACTCGGAAGGCTGGAACTGAATGCCGGCGATGTTGAGCCAGCGCGTGGCGCCACGGCTGCCGCTGCCCACCAAGAACACCAGAAACAGTAGCCCTATCATGCCTATGAGGAAGATCCTGAGCACATCCTCCCCAAACCAGCTGTCCGGCAAAACGCGCACGATGGCAATCAGCGCCAGAACACCGACCACGGCAAACGCAGCCTGTCGACCCAGAAAAAACGTCGCTGAGCCATTCTCGTGCAGCGCCTCGACCGAAGACGCCGAGTACACCATCAGCAGGCCAAAACACACCAAGATAAACAGACAGGCCATGAATATCAGACGGGGGCGCATGATGCGGGCGGGAACGCCGGCAATATAGCGTTCGCTAAACGACCGCCCGCCGCGACCGGAACGCGGTGTGCTACGCCGCGAGGAAGCACGGTCCGAGTCGGGCCTCCTCATACCTTGTCGGGGGCTCTCCTCTCTCACCGGCAACCCCTATTCCATTTGCGATTTCGCTGCAGCGGCAAGCTGGGCCACATAGTCCTTAAACACGCGGCCGCGCTCCTCATAGCCCGAGAACTCATCGAACGAAGAGCAGGCAGGAGAAAGTAAGATCACGTCGCCACGGCTCGACAGCGAACGGGCAACGTCCACGGCATCGCGTAGGTCATCCGCCTGGGCGATATCCACATCGCCATCGACATCGGCCTCGTCCATAGCGGCGGTGAAGCGCTCGCGCGCATCGCCAAAGCAGACGACCGAGCGCACGTTATCCATAACAACGCGCGCGAAGTCCGTGAGCGGCGTGCCCTTATCGTGGCCGCCGAGCAGCAAGATCACGTCGTCATCGGGAAATGCCGTCAGTGCCTTCTCGACCGCGTCGGTGTTGGTCGCCTTGGAATCGTTGACGTAGCGCACACCGTCAATCTCGCCGCACGGCTCCACGCGATGCTCGAGCGGCTGGAACGAGGCCAGACCGCGGCGGACACCATCGACATCGGCACCGACGGCCAGAGCAGCCGTGGCGGCACATAAGGCATTGATGACATTGTGATGGCCCGAGATCTTGAGCTCGGACGTGGCGACAAGCTGGGTCTCGACGCCCTTCAGGCGCACGACCATTTTGCCGTCGCGCACAAAGGCGGCGTCTGCACCCTCGGGCTCGTCAAAAGCGACCTTGCAGATGCGGCGACCCGGCGTATAGATGTACTCATCGAACTCGTGAATGCCGGCGTCTTCGACGTCGACAACCACCAGATCGTCATCGACCATATTGTCAAACAGCTTGATCTTGGCAAGCGCATAGTTCTTATGGCTCTTATGCCAGCCCAAGTGGTCGGGAGTGATGTTGAGCAGCACTGCCACGCGAGGGTGGAGCTCGGTGGTCGTAGCAATCTGATAGCTCGAGAGCTCAGCCACAAACCACTCGTTGTGGGCTCGGCCGTCAATCTCGTTGACCGGCGGCTCGCCGATGTTGCCGACAGCTACGCTGGCCTCGCCGGCAGCCTTGAGCAGATAATCAGTCAGCGACGTGGTGGTCGTCTTACCGTTGGTGCCCGTGATGGCAATCCAGTTATCGGGCGACAGGCGATAGGCAAACTCTGGCTCACCCATAATCTGAGCGGCATGTTCGCGCCCGGCCTTAAAGAAGCCCGAGAACTCCGAGATGCCCGGGCACGTCACGCATACGTCATAGGCGCCCTCGACCTGTTCGGTCCCATAGACAAACGACGCACCAGCAGCCTCGAGCGCACGCGTGGCGTCATTGGGCTCAGAGGTGCCGCCGCCATACACGGTAACGGCGCTTACGCGCTCGGGATGTGCCAGCGCCCAGCGGGCGACATCGAGACCGGATTTGCCCTGACCCAAAACGAGCAGGCTAAAGACATCAGCAAGAGGCATGAAAGACCACTATCCCAACTGGAAGAACAGAGCAAGGCCAACGGCACCAAAGGCCGCAGCGATAATCCAAAAACGGATGACGACCTTGGTCTCGGCCCAGCCCTTCTTTTCGAAATGATGATGGATGGGCGCCATAAGGAAGACGCGCTTGTGCGTAAAATGGAAGTAGACAACCTGAATCATGACCGACAGGGTCTCAACGATAAACAGGCCGCCGATGATGAGGGAGACGACCTCGGTGTTGGTCATGATGGACGTGCAGGCAAACGCGGCGCCCAGAGCAAGCGAGCCGGTATCGCCCATAAAGATGCTCGCCGGATAGCAGTTGAACCACAGAAAGCCCAAGCAGGCACCGGCACACGCGGTACAGAAGATGGACAGGTTCACGTCTCCGTGCAAAAACGCCATGGCAGCCATGGCGAGCATGGCGATCATGGAGGTGCCGCCAGCAAGACCGTCAAGGCCATCGGTCAGGTTCACGGCATTAGAAAGACCGGCAATCATCAGCCAGCAAAAGACAATATAGAGCCACGGGAACGAATAGCCGCAGATGGTGG
>UREE01000026.1 GCA_900546825.1 uncultured Collinsella sp.
CGCAAGGGTGCGGAGCTGAGGAAACGCGAAGCGTTTTCCAGCGCAGCACGCAAGGGCCGAAGGCCCGCAGCGAAGCAAATCCTTGGACTTCCCGTCGCCCGCTCCAAGCTATATAATCGCAGGCCAATATGCTAATTTGGCTCGCGTTTATTTTTATACCGTCCGACCTCGCGGGGCAAATGAACCAGGAGCGTTTGTCCCAAATCGTAAGAAAGTAGTGATTGCCATGGCGCAGAGTAAGGCAGAATATCCCACCCCCGATTGCCTGGCGCCCGCCGCGATCGAGGCCAAGACTGAGGCCGCCGGCGTTACCAAGGCTAACCTGCCGGTCTCGAAGGCCTTTTTGCTCGCTATGTTCGCCGGTGCGTTCATCGCCTTTGGCGGCCTGTTCTTCACGGTCTTTCTGAGCGATGCGTCCCTTGGCTGGGGCGCTCAGCGCTTTGTGGGTGGCCTTGCTTTTTGCCTGGGGCTGGTGCTCGTGCTTATTTGCGGCGCGGAGCTGTTTACCGGCAACTCGCTTATGGTCTGCGCGCTTAAGAGCAACAAGATCACGCTCGTCCAGATGCTCAAGGCTTGGGCTATTGTGTGGATCGGCAATTTTGCCGGCGCCCTGTTCGTTGTCTTTTTGATTTACATGGCAGCTATTTACAAGCTCAACGGCGAGGCCGTCGCCAACGCCATGGTGAGCGTCGCCGCCGGTAAGGTTACGATCGACGCCGTTACCATCTTCTTCCGCGGCATTCTGTGCAACATCTTTGTCTGCCTGGCCGTATGGATCGGCGCTGCCGGCAAGACCGTGGTCGATAAGGTCGTGGGCATTTTGCTGCCCATTGCCGCCTTTGTGGCCTGCGGTTTTGAGCACTGCGTTGCCAACATGTACTTTTTGCCCATGGGTATTTTGATGCACTCCTGCGGCTATGGAGCCGATGTCGCTGGCGCCGATGCCCTCAACGCTGCCGGGTTGGCGCTCAACCTTACGGTCGCCACGCTGGGCAATATCGTGGGTGGCGCCCTGATCGTGGCGCTGGGCTACTGGTTTATCTACGCCAATAAGGAGGCCTAAAGCCACCAAGCCATAACCGACCAAAAAGGGACAGGTTTATTTGGGACTGCGGACAAAAAGTTGGACCATCAGGTCCGGTTTGGAGTCCGCATGACATACAGTAGAGCCGTAGTGGAGAGGGCCGGGGAGCTACGCCGCTCCGGGCTCTCGTGCAGGGAGATAGCCCGGGAGCTCGACGGGCCGAGCAAGAGCGCCGTCGCGCGCTGGACGAGGGCCGGGGCCGCGGGCGGAACCGTCGGGAGGGCGGTCGCGAAGATGGATCTGCCGAAGGTCGTCGGGGACGGTCCGGTGTACCCCGACATCGACCCGGACGACAAGGACGCCCTGATAGAGCGCCTCGTCCTGGAGAACGCCGTCCTCAGGGCGGTGAACGACGTTTTAAAAGCCGCGAGCCTCGACGGGATGTCGAACAGGGAGAAGACCCTGGTGATAGACCGCCTGAGGCCGTGCGGGAAGTGGTCCTTGAGAGAACTCACGAGTTCCTTGGGGATATCAAAGAGCTCCTATGAGTACCAGCGCCGCGCGATCGCGAGGCCCGACCGGCTCGCGCCCCTGCGCGCGCTCGTGCGCAGGATCTTCACCGAGGACGGCGAGGGGGCGCGGGGGTACCGCTTCGTGACGGCGCGCCTGCGCGAGCCCGACGAGCCCGTGCGCGCCTCGGAGAAGGTCGTCCTCCGCATCATGCGCGAGGAGGGCCTGGTCCCCAGGTGGATGAGGAGGAAGAGGAGGCCCTACAGCTCCTATGCGGGCGAGCCGACGCCGGCCCCGCCGAACCTCGTGCGCCGCGACTTCCGCTCGGCCCTGCCGAACTTCCTGTGGCTCACCGACATCACCGAGTTCAGGCTGCCCTCCGGCGGGAAGGTCTACCTGTCGGCCATCAGGGACTGCTTCGACTCCTCGGTCGTGGCGTGGAGGGCCGGCGAGAGACCGGACGCCGCGCTCGCCAACTCGACGCTCGAGGACGCCTGCGCCCGGCTGGCGCCCGGCGAGCGCCCCGTCATCCACTCCGACCGCGGCGGCCACTACCGCTGGCCCGGCTGGATCTCGATCTGCGAGGACAACGACCTCACCAGGAGCATGTCCGCCAAGGGCTGCAGCCCGGACAACGCTGCGATGGAGGGCTTCTTCGGCCTGCTCAAGAGGGAGTTCTGGCACGGCAGGGACTGGTCGGGCTGGGCCCCCGCCCGCTTCATCGAGGAGCTCGGGGGGCTGGATCGGTCGATACAATACGGAGAGGCGCAGTGATGCGCTCGGTGGCCGCGCGCCGGCCGAGTTCCGCTCCGCGCTGGGAAGGGCCGCGTAGCGGTCCAAGAAATCGTCCGCAGTCCCTTTTGGCAGGTTTTAGACGAGGCGCTTCGACGTCTTGTCACGAGCTGCCATAATGGACCTGTCCCTTTTGCGTGCGCGCCGGTATTTATTTGCCCGATGACGATCGCGGGGGACCAGCTTTTTATTGAACATGTCGAAAGGCTTTTCATGAGCGACTGCGAATCCATGTCTGCCGAGGTGCGCGGCCGCCTGCGTTCCATTCCCGCCGTTCACGAGCTGCTTGCCGAGTGGCCGGTCATGAAGGCTGCTGGCGATGCAGGCGACACGATGGTACGCGAGGCGATTGACGCCGAGCTCGATGCCGAGCGCGCGGCGATTCGCTCCGGCGCCCCTGCAAGGAACAAGCGCGAGCTCGCCTTGGCAATTGAGCAGCGGACCCATCGCCTGTCGCTGCCGACCCTGCGCCCTGCCGTCAACGCGACGGGCGTTGTGATTCACACCAATCTGGGCCGCGCTCCGCTCGCTCCCGCGGCGGTGCAGGCGGTGACCGATGTCGCCCGAGGCTACAGCACGCTTGAGTATGACGTCTCAACCTGCGCTCGCGGGGGCCGCAAAGAGCATGCCGCGCGTCTGCTGCGCACGCTCACGGGGGCGCAGGACGCCTTAGTTGTCAACAACAATGCCGCCGCGGTGCTGTTGGTGCTTGCCGCGCATGCCTTCGGCAAAGAGGTCATCGTGAGCCGCGGCGAGCTTGTCGAGGTGGGCGGCAGCTTCCGCATCCCCGACATCATGGCGGCTTCGGGTGCCAAGCTTGTCGAGGTTGGCTCTACCAACCGCACACATCTGGATGATTATCGAAACGCCATCACGCCCAACACGGCGATGATCCTCAAAGTCCATCCTTCCAACTACCGTATCGAGGGCTTCCACGAGGAGGTTTCCGTGGCGGAGCTTTCTGCGCTGGCGCATGAACATGGCCTGTTGCTTTACGAGGACCAAGGCTCAGGCGCTTTGCTTGTAGATGGGGTACTCGCCGATGCGGGGGAGAGGCCCGCGTCCGTGTCTCTTGGCGCCGGCGTTGACGTCGTCTCGTGCTCGGGCGACAAACTGCTCGGTGCTTCGCAGGCGGGCATCATCCTTGGCAGCGCCCAGGCAATCGCCGCCTGTGCCTCGCATCCTCTTATGCGCGCGCTTCGCCCTGGCAAGCTCACGCTCGCGGCGCTCGAGGCCACTTTGCGACTGTATGTGACCGGTCCCGATGCGGCGCATCGGGAGATCCCGGTACTCAACATGCTTTCCGGCGCGCCGGCTCCGCTCGAGCGCCAGGCCAAGCGCCTGCACGACCGCATGCTGCGCAAGCTTCGCGAGGCTCAGTGCGAGGAGGCCGTGGAGCTGCAGGTTGTCGAGGGCGCCTCTACTCCCGGCGGCGGATCGCTGCCGACTGTCGAGCTCCCTACATTTTGCGTTGCCGTCTGTCCCGTCGATGGGCGTCTATCCGCCGATGGCCTAAAGCGCGCTATGGTACAGGAGCCCGATACGCCGGTTGTGACGCGCGTGCGGCACGACCAGGTGCTTTTTGACGTTCGCACGCTTTTGCGCGACACCGACCTTGACCTGTGTGCGTCTGCGTTGGCGGATGCCGTGCGGGCAGGTTTGCGTCGATGACTGCGCGTGAGCTTGTCGAATGTCCCGTTGTCGTTGGAACAGCAGGACACGTCGACCACGGAAAGTCGGCCCTTATCGAGGCGCTGACCGGCAAAAATCCCGACCGTCTGGAGGTCGAACGCCGCCGAGGCATGACTACGGAGCTCGGCTTTGGCGAGCTCGAGCTTCCCAGCGGCAAGCTTGTCGGCCTGGTCGACGTGCCCGGGCATGCGCACTACCTGCGCGCGATGGTACAGGGTGCCACCGGCGTGGGCGTTGCGTTGCTGGTGGTTTCTGCCGTTGAGGGCGTGATGCCGCAGACGCGAGAGCACGTGTACGTGTTGGAGCTGTTGGGCGTGAGGCACCTCGTGGTGGCGCTCACGATGCGCGATCTGGCCGATGACGAGACGGCGGAGCTCGCCGAGCTCGACGTGATGGACTTCCTCAGCGATACCGTCTTTGCCGATGCGCCCGTGGTGCCTGTTTCCTCGCGCACGGGCGTGGGCATCGAGGACGTTCGCCTTGCCCTCGATGCCGCCATCGACTCTTTCCTGGCCGATACCGCATCCCGCCCGGTGCGCCCCGGTCTGGCCCCGCGCCTGCCCATCGACCGCTGCTTCACCATCAAGGGATCCGGGACGGTCGTCACGGGCACGCTTCACGATGCCCCCGTAGCGGTGGGCGACGAGCTCGTCTCATGTCCCGCGGGCGTGCGCTGCCGCGTGCGCGCGATTCAGGTGCATGGTGATACTCCTCGGGCGTTGCCCGGACAGCGCGCGGCGCTCAACATCGTGGGCGACGGTGCGGGCGACCTTCCGCGTGGCGAGGTCCTCTGCGGGTCTGGTGCTGAGGGCTCGACGCTCAGGCTCATCGCCCGCTTCACGTATCTGGGGCGCGAGGGCACCAAGCCCGCGCCCTTCGAGTCCGGTACGCGCGTTCATGTGATGGCGGGTACGGCGGAGGTCCTTGGCCGTGTCATGCTCATGGAGGGTGAGGGACCCATTGAGGCTGGCGAGACCCGCATCGTGCAGGTCCGTCTGGAGGAGCGCCTTCCCGTGCGATCGGGCGACGGCCTCATTGTGCTCGCGTTCTCGCCGGTGGTGCTTATCGGCGGCGGTCGTGTTCTTCTTTCGCGGTGCCGCCGCTCGCGCGTCCTCTCCGCGGGCGAGTGCGCGCTGCTCGGGGCCCTGGATGCCGACGACCGCGCCGCCGCCGTTGCCGCATGGTTGGGGCTGCAGCGCCTGCCTGTGCCTGCCGCGGCCGCAGCCCGTGCTCTCGATCTTTCGGGTGCCGAGGCGGCTGCGCTCCTGCACGGGGCGGTTTCCTCGGGTGACGCCGTGGCGCTTCATGCCGAGCGCTCGACCGAGGAGCTCTATGCCGCCCCCGCTGTGCTCGATGCCGCCCTCGCCACGCTCTCCGTCACGTTGGCCGCCATGCACGGGGCCGCGCCCAAGCAGACGGGTTTCACGCCGGGCGAGGTCGCGCATGCCGCCTGGCCGACAGCGGGCGAAGACATCGCGTCCGCGCTCGTTCTCGAGGGCTGTGCGCGCGGCGTGTGCACCGTCGACGGTGCCGAGGTGTTCGACCCGCACTCTGCCGCTGCGGCGATACGTGTGGTGCGCGAGGCGAGCCAGCGCATCGTGGCCGCCCTCGACGAGGCGGGTCTCGGTGCGGCGACGCTGCCCGAGGTGGGTGAGCGTCTGCAGCTCGATCGCGACACCATGACGCGTGCCCTGCGCGAGCTTTCGCTCAACCGCGCGATCGTTAAGATCGAACGCGACGTTGCCTTGTCTGCCGCCGCCGAGGCCCATGCACGTGAGGTCGTCGCCGCGGCTATCGAGGCTGCTGACGGCGTTGCCACGACGAGTGTGCTGCGCGAGGCCTTAGGCGTGTCGCGCAAACGAGCCATTAGCATCTTGGAGCACCTGGATGCGGTGCGTTTTACGACGCTCAACAAGGAGGCCGGCGGTCTCAGATCCCTGCGCTAGGGCTCCGAATCGCCGCTCGCCACAAAACCGGCCTATCTACTACGTTTAAGTGACTACCCTCGACCATTTCAAAAACCGCAAAAACAAAACCGCAGGTAGATGACTTGCCGATGTTACGAAAAAGTGGGTATGGCTAACCCTTGCTGGTTAAACGTAGTAGATGGGCCGTTTTCGTGGCGCGACACTGCGCGTTTGGTAAAATACCGCCACGTTTGGGAGCGGATGGGCTCCGGTGGGCCCCGCGGTCTTCAAAACCGTTGTGAGGCGTGCAAAACGTCTTGGATGTGTTCGATTCACATCCGTTCCCGCCAACGCATCTCGCCAAAACCACCACAAAGGTGCCTGTCCCCTTTGTGGTGGTTTCGAAACGTGCGGGAAACAGCTTCGAAACACGCGATTTGCTCGTCAGGCGGTCAAAAAGCTATCTACCTGCATCGTAATCAAAATGAAACATCCGCTCGTTGCCTTATTCGTAACTTTGTAGCAACAGTGCGATATTATCCATACTCGATAAAGCTCACGGCGCATGGGGCGCCGCGAACGACACCTTTCTTTTCCATCAATTGGAGGAAGCATGAGCTACACGCAGAAAGTTCTCGACGAGCTCAAGGCCCGCTATCCCGAGCAGCCTGAGTTCATCCAGGCCGCGACCGAGATCCTCGGCACCATCCAGCCGGCGCTCGACGCCCATCCCGAGTACGAGGAGGCCGCCCTACTGGAGCGCCTCGTCGAGCCCGAGCGCATCGTTATGTTCCGTGTTCCCTGGGTCGACGACCAGGGCAAGGTCCAGGTTAACCGCGGTTACCGCGTCGAGTTCAACTCTGCCATTGGGCCCTACAAGGGCGGCCTGCGCTTTAACCCGACGGTCACCCTGGGTATGCTCAAGTTCCTGGGTCTGGAGCAGATTCTTAAGAACAGCCTGACCACCCTTCCCATGGGCGGCGGCAAGGGCGGCTCCGACTTTGACCCCAAGGGCAAGTCCAACAACGAGATCATGCACTTCTGCCAGTCCTTCATGACCGAGCTCTACCGCCACATCGGCCCCAACACCGACGTTCCCGCCGGCGACCTGGGCGTTGGCGGCCGCGAGGTGGCCTACATGTTCGGTCAGTACAAGCGCCTGACCAACGAGTGGACCGGCGTCCTCACCGGCAAGGGCCTCTCCTTTGGCGGCTCGCTCGCCCGTACCGAGGCCACCGGCTACGGCCTGGTCTACTTTGTGGACGAGTACCTCAAGAGCCGCGGCGACTCCTTCGAGGGCAAGAACGTTGTCGTTCACGGTTCCGGCAATGTCGCTATCTACGCCGTCCAGAAGGTTTCCCAGCTTGGCGGCAAGGTGCTGGCCTGCTCCGATACCCACGGCTGGGTCGAGGATCCCGACGGCATCGACTACTCCGTGCTCGAGCACGTCTACAACCAGAAGCGCTCCGGCCACGACAAGGGCGTCACGCTCGCCATGTACGTTGACGAGAAGCCCGGTGCCGTGTGGCACGAGGGCGACGGCCGCGGTGTGTGGCAGCTGCCCTGCGACATCGCGCTGCCCTGCGCTCGCGAGAACACGCTGCTGCTCGAGGACGCCCAGGCGCTCGTCGCCAATGGCTGCAAGGTGGTCGGCGAGGGCGCGAACATGCCCACGACCATCGAGGCCACGACCTACTTCCAGGAGAACGGCGTCGCCTTTATGCCCGGTAAGGCTGCCAACGCCGGCGGCGTGCTCGTGTCCGGCCTCGAGATGAGCCAGAACGCCGAGCACCTGTCCTGGACCTTCGAGGAGGTCGACGGCAAGCTCGAGCAGCTCATGCGCGGCATGTTCCACAACGTGGACGACACCGCCAAGGAGTATGGCCAGGAGGGCAACTTTGTCATGGGCGCCAACATCGCCGGCTTCCTGAAGGTCGCCGACGCCATGCTCGCTCAGGGCGTCTGCTAAATTCAGCTTGACATAGCTCCGTTCAGCACCAGCTGATGAGCTTAAGGCTCCCGACCATATCGGCCGGGAGCCTTTTTCTATGATGGTGAGGGTCGTGCGCCCTCGTTTGGTACACTTAGAGATACTGGACAAGTGAAGAGATGGGGGAGAACGTGCTCAAGTTCGGTACCTACGTCCGTGTTGGAAACGCGGCCGAAGCCTATGAGCTCTTGCAGAAGAACCGCAACAACAAGATTGTGGGCGGCGGCATCTGGATGCGCCTGGGATCGCGTCGCGTGGCGACGGCGATTGACCTTTCGGCCTGCGGACTCGATCAGATCGAGGAGACCGAGACCGAGTTTCGCATCGGTGCCATGTGCACCCTGCGCCAGCTCGAGTGCCATGCCGAGCTCAACGCGCTCGTCAACAACGTATTTGAGTTTGCCGTTCACGACATCGTGGGCGTGCAGCTTCGCAATACCGCCACGGTGGGTGGCAGCATCTACGGCCGCTTTGGTTTTTCGGACGTGCTTTCCGCCTTCCTCGCGCTCGATTCCTATGTTGAGCTGACGGGCGCCGGCCGCGTGCCGCTCGCCGAGTTTGTGAACATGGGCTATGTGCGCGACGTGATCGAGCGCGTCGTGGTCGTTAAGCACGATTACCGCGCGAGCTACGAGGCCGTGCGCAAGGCCGCGACCGACTTCCCCTCTCTAAACGTTACCGCCGCCTGGTGGGATAACAGCTGGCATGTCACCGTGGGTGCCCGCCCGCTGCGTGCGACCCTGCTGCAGGGCGAGGCATGCGGCCTCGAGAGCGAACAGCCTTCCGAGGACGAGCTGCGCGCCCTGGCCGCGTCCGTGCGCGCGCTGAGCTATGGCACCAACATGTGGGGCTCGGCCGAGTCCCGCCGCCGCATCTCGGCCCCGCTGGCGATTCAGGCCGTGCGCCGCGCCGCCGGCATCGAGCTTTCGGCCGCGCTTGCCCGCGAGCTCGAGGGCGTGCAGATTCCCAAGCACGCCACGGACGAGTATTCCTGCCGCCGCGTGCCCGGCGTCGATTCTAGCGAGGTGCGCTAATGGCTGCCAAACTCATCGATCTTTCCTTTACGCTCAACGGCCGCAAAGTCAAGGTTCAGATTGCCCCCGACACCATGCTCTTTGCGCTGCTGCGCGAGCAGGGCTGCGCGTCGGTGCGCTGTGCCTGCGAGACCACCAACTGCGGCCTGTGCACGGTGTGGCTCGATGGCGACCCGGTGCTGAGCTGCTCGGTTCCCGCCGCCCGTGTTGAGGGCCGCTCGGTCACCACGCTCGAGGGCCTCAAGGCCGAGTCTGAGGCGCTCGCCCGTGCGATGGCTGCCGAAGGCGCTGAGCAGTGCGGTTTTTGCGCCCCCGGCCTCATCATGAACGTGCTGGCGCTCGCCCGCGCCGCCAAGGAGGACCCGAGCCTCGTCGCCACGCGCGAGGAGCTCTCGCGCCAGCTGGCCGGCAACCTCTGCCGCTGCAGCGGCTACGAGAGCCAGCTGCGCGCCATCGTCCGCTTCCTTAACGAGTCCGGCGTGCAGGTGGGCTTTGAGATGCCCGAGCTGCCGGTCAACGACACTAGCTGCGACGGTGTCTCGTACAAGCAGATCACCCATAAGCAGCCTAAGAAGGACTCGAAGGCCCTGCTCGAGGGCCGTCCCGTCTACACGGGCGATATGGTGCCCGCCGGCGCGCTCATCGTTAAGCTCAAGCGCAGCCCGTATGCCCGCGCCAAGATCTGCTCCATCGACACGTCTCGCGCCCTGAAGGTGCCGGGCGTCGTGGGAGTCTACACCTATGAGGACGTGCCCAAGCGCCGCTTTACCATCGCCGGTCAGAGCTATCCGCAGCCGAGTCCCTACGACCGCTTGATCCTCGAGAACCTCGTCCGTTACCAAAACGAAGAGGTGGCGATCGTCGCCGCCGAGACCGAGGAGGCCGCAGACAAGGCGCTCAAGCTCATCAAGGTCGACTACGAGGTGCTCGAGCCGCTGCTCGACTTTACCAAGGCACTCGATAACGACATCGTGGTCCACCCCGAGGGCGACGTGACCTTTATGTTCCCGCAGGGCGGCGATGTCCCGCGCAACCTGGTGTGCAGCGGTACCAGCGATTTTGGCGACCTTGACGAGGCCTTCGCCCAGAGCGACATCGTCTTTGAGCGCACCTACACCAGCCAGGCCACGCAGACCGCGCCCATGGAGACCTTCCGTGCCTTCGCGACGACTGACGCATTCGGACGCATCTCGGTGACCACCTCTACGCAGGTGCCCTTCCACGTGCGCCGCATGGTCGCGCAGTCGCTCGACATTCCGCAGTCGCAGGTGCAGGTCATTAAGCCGCGCATCGGCGGTGGCTTTGGCTCCAAGCAGACGGGCTGCTGCGAGATCTTCGTTGCGTTTGTGACGCAGCAGACCGGCCGTCCGAGCTACTGCTGCTACACCCGTGAGGAGACCATCACTGCGGGCAACTCGCGCCACCAGATGCAGATGACCGTTAAGCTGGGCGCCATGAACGACGGCACCATCACGGCCATCGACCTGCACACGCTGTCCAACGCCGGCGCCTATGGCGAGCACGCCACCACGACGATCGGCCTTTCGGGCCACAAGAGCCTGCCCATCTACAACCACGTGAAGGCGAGCCGCTTTAGCTGGGACGCCGTCTACACCAATACCAACCGTGGCGGTGCGTATCGTGGCTACGGTGCCACCCAGGGCCAGTTTGCCGTGGAGAGCGCCGTCAACGAGCTCGCCGACATGCTGCACATGGACCCCGCCGACCTGCGCCTTAAGAACATCGTGCGCGAGGGCGAGATCATGCCGCAGTACTACAACGAGAGGCTCAACGCCTGCGCGCTCGACCGCTGCCTGCTGCGCGCGATGGATATGATCGGTTGGCGCGATAAGCCGCTGGCCGTCGATCTGGGCGACCGCGTGCGCGCCCTGGGCTGCGCGCTCACCATGCAGGGCTCGGGCATTTCCAACGTGGACATCGCCGGCATCGACATGCGCCTGGAAGAGGACGGCTTCATTACCATCGGCACCGGCGCCACCGATAACGGCATGGGCGTCGACACGATCCTGGCGCAGATTGCCGCCGAGGAGCTGGGCGTGGAGAGCTCGCTGATCGTGGTGCGCGGCGTGGACACCGACGTGTCGCCGTTCGACGCCGGCTCGTACGCGAGCTCTGGTACCTACGTGACGGGCCTTGCCGCCAAGAACGCCGCGACCGAGCTGCGCGAGAAGATTTGCGCCAAGGCCGCTCAGATGTGGGACGTTGACGCCGCCGACGTGGTCTTCGACGGCCAGTACGTGCGCCTGTCCGACGAGCGTGCCGCTCGTGAGCAGAACCGCTACCTCACGCTGCGCGAATTTGCCAACCTATGCGTCAAGAACATCGCGGGCGGCGACGCGCTGACCTCGCACGCCTCTGCTTGCCTGCCCGTTTCGCCCCCGCCGTTTATGGCCGGCATTGCCGAGGTCGAGGTCGACAAGGCCACCGGCAAGGTGACCGTGGTGGACTACGCGGCGGCCGTCGACTGCGGCACCGTGATCAACGAGGCGCTCGCGCGCGTCCAGGCCGAGGGCGGCATTGCCCAGGGTATCGGTCATGCGCTCTACGAGATCGTCGAGCACGACGACCGTGGCCGCCTGCGCACCGGCAACTTTATGAGCTACAAGCTGCCCACGCGCCTGGATATCGGCAGCATTCGCGTGGCCTTTGAGCCGAGCTACGAGCCGACGGGCCCGTTTGGCGCCAAGTCGATCGGCGAGGTCGTCATCAACACGCCGCTCGCCGCCGTGGCCTCGGCCGTCGCACACGCCACCGGCCACCAGGTGCGCTCGCTGCCCATCACACCGGAGAAGGCTCTGCTGGGGGAGTAGCGGGTCATCTAACAAGTCGTAGTTGGCGGGACGGGACAACTCGCCCCGCCTTTTGCACTCGTGGTGAGGTCGTGAGCCTGTAAAAGGTGTGCGTGCGCTTGTCGTTCGTATCTGCTATCATTCCTAGTCTGTGCGCTCATGCGGGCGTGGCGGAATTGGTAGACGCGCCAGATTTAGGTTCTGGTGGGATTCCCGTGAAGGTTCGAGTCCTTTCGCCCGCACCAACGCATCTGCGTCGGCTCTGGCCGTCGCGACACTTTGTTGCATAAAGGTACCAGCACCTCAGATAAGCTGGGCAGTATGAGGAGGAACGTGTTGAACATCACCGCTTCTGACGTCAAGGACGCCAAGCTCACCGCTACGGTCACCATCCCGGCCGCCGACGTCGACGCCGCGATCAAGAAGGCCTACAAGGACACCGCCAAGAAGTACCGCTTCCCGGGCTTCCGTGCCGGTAAGGCTCCCCGTCCGGTCATCGACTCCGCTCTTGGCGCCGAGGCTACCCTCGCTCAGGCCACCAACGACCTGATCGCCGCCAA
Source organism: uncultured Collinsella sp. (assembly GCA_900546825.1). Taxonomy (GTDB): domain Bacteria; phylum Actinomycetota; class Coriobacteriia; order Coriobacteriales; family Coriobacteriaceae; genus Collinsella. The sequence goes on from UREE01000026.1 coordinate 12,320, forward strand.
CGAGCCCGCCGTCCTCAACGAGCTGGACATCGTCCCCACCAAGAACGGTGACTACAAGGAGCTCGACCTCGCCAAGGATCACGAGGACTACACCTACACCGTCGAGTTCTCTCTGCGTCCTGCTGCTGAGCTCTCCTCCTTCGACGCTGTCGAGATCGAGATGCCCCCTGCGGAGGTCACCGAGTCCGAGATCAACAACCAGGTCGAGATGCTCCTCAACTACCGTGCCACCTTCGAGGACGTCGAGGGTCGCGCCGTCGAGGCTGACGATTATGTGACCGTCGACCTCAAGGCCGTCGAGAACGCCGACAACTTTGCCGCCGAGGGTCGCATGCTCATCGCCGGTAGCGACAGCAACCCCAAGGAGTTCAACGAGGCCCTGATCGGCGCTAACGTTGACGACGTCAAGACCGTCACCTGGACCGACGAGGTCGAGGAGGGCGAGGAGGCCGAGACCCACACCGTCGAGGTCACCGTCAAGGGCATCAAGGTCCGCAACACCCCCGAGCTCACCGACGAGCTTGTCAAGTCCGACTTCGGCTTCGACAGCATCGACGCCATGCGCGACGCCATCAAGATCGAGATCGAGCAGGACAAGGCTTCCCGCCTGCCGGCCGAGAAGGAGAACCGTTGCGTCTCCGCTCTCGCCGAGCGTCTGCAGCTCGACGAGATGGACGCCGACTACGAGCAGTCCGTCTTTGAGGAGCTTGGCCAGAACTTCCTGTCCAACCTCGCTGCCCGCGGCATGACGCTGGACACCTGGCTGCCCGCTTCCGGCCTGACCATGGAGCAGTTCATCGGCGACCTGCATAAGCAGGCCAACGACGTTGCCCGTGAGTCCCTGGCTCTGGACGCCCTCGCCCGTGAGCTCAAGATTGAGGTCACCGAGGACGACATCAACGCCGAGTTCGAGAAGGCCGGCGTCAAGGACGTCGAGGCTTCCAAGGCCGAGTTCATCGCCGATGGCCGCATGCCTGCCGTCCGTGAGTCCATCCGTCGCTCCAAGGCCGTCGATCACCTGGTCGAGAACGCCAAGGTGACCGAGGTCGACGAGACCGCCAAGGACGCCGAGTAATTCTCGCCACCTTGTCCACGAGCGCATGCATGCGCCCGTGATGGGGTAAAGTTATAAGCCGGTTATCCGGTTGCTTCGTACGGTGCCAGCCAATGCATAGCATGCGGGCACCGTACGTTTATCTAGAACCAATTTGGTCCGCAAGAGAGAAATGGAGATGCGTATGATCGCTAAGTTCGATTCCGCCCTCGTGCCATACGTTATCGAGCAGACGCCGCGCGGCGAGCGCAGCTACGATATCTATTCGCGCCTGCTCAACGATCGCATCATCTTCTTGGGCGAGGAGATCAACTCCGTCAGCGCCAACCTGGTCGTTGCCCAGCTACTGCATCTTGAGAGCCAGGATGCCGAGAAGGATATCTCGCTCTACATCAATTCGCCCGGCGGCGAGGTTTACTCCGGCCTGGCGATTCTTGACACCATGAACTTTATCAAGCCGCAGGTCTCCACCATCTGCGTCGGTATGGCTGCGTCCATGGCCGCCGTGCTGCTTTCGGCTGGCGCCAAGGGCAAGCGCTTCTGCCTGCCGCACTCCAAGGTCATGATTCACCAGCCCAGCGGCGGTGCCCAGGGCCAGCAGACCGAGATCGAGATCGTTGCCGAGGAGATCAAGAAGACCCGTCGCGAGCTCAACCAGATCCTGTCCGATGCCTCGGGCCAGCCCATCGAGAAGGTCCAGGCCGATACCGAGCGCGACAACTACCTGACCGCTGCCGAGGCCCTCGACTACGGCCTGATTGACCGTATCGTCACCTCTCGCGATCTCGCCGCGAAGGACGCCTAGGATGGCAGGAAACATGCAGGACAACTTTGACGAGAACGGCAACCCCATCCGCTGCTCCTTCTGCGGAAAAGAGCAGGGCCAGGTCCGACGCCTCGTAAAGGGCCCGACCAACATCTTTATCTGTGACGAGTGCGTCGCCGCCTGCTCCGAGATTCTGGAGGAGTCGCTGGCTTCGGACTTTATGGACGCTGCCCGCAATGGCAAGCTGCCGGGCTTCCTCAACGACCACGGCCAGGCTGCCGGGCAGCCCGCTGTGGACCCCGAGACCGAGGGCTTTGAGCTCGAGGACGACCGCCAGGTCATCACGCACGTGCCGACGCCGCACGAGATCTATGACGAGCTTTCGGCCTATGTTATGGGCCAAGAGGACGCCAAGCGCGCCATGTCGGTTGCCGTGTACAACCACTATCGTCGCGTGATCGAGGGCGGCGCCGCGGTGTCTGCCTTTGACGAGGCATCGGGCATGGGCGGTCAGTTTGACGACGATATGGACGAGGTGGAGCTCGCCAAGTCCAACATCCTGCTGCTCGGTCCCACCGGTACCGGCAAGACCCTGTTGGCCCAGACGCTCGCGCGCATCCTCGAGGTGCCGTTTGCCATCGCCGATGCCACCGCGCTCACCGAGGCTGGTTACGTGGGCGAGGACGTGGAGAACATTCTGCTCAAGCTTATCAATGCTGCCGATGGCGACATTGAGCGCGCTCAGGTGGGCATTATCTACGTGGACGAGATTGACAAGATCGCCCGCAAGGCCGAGAACCTCTCCATCACCCGCGATGTCTCGGGCGAGGGTGTGCAGCAGGCGCTGCTGAAGATTCTTGAGGGCACGGTGGCCAGCGTTCCGCCTACCGGCGGCCGCAAGCATCCCCAGCAGGAGCTGCTACAGATCGACACGACCAACATCCTGTTCATCTGCGGCGGTGCCTTTGTGGGTCTGGATAAGATCATTGCCGATCGCGTGGGCAACAAGGGCGTGGGCTTTAACTCCGAGATCGCCGGCCCCACCTCGGTCGACGAGAACGACCTACTGCGTCAGGTGCTCCCGCAGGACCTCAACGCCTTTGGCATGATCCCCGAGTTCGTGGGCCGTACGCCCGTCGTCACCCAGACGCAGGCGCTCGACGAGGACGACCTGGTGTCGATTCTGACCGAGCCCAAGAACGCCGTGGTGCGCCAGTACCGCAAGATGTTCCAGCTCGAGGACGTCGATCTTGAGTTTGAGGACGCGGCCCTGCACGAGATCGCCCGTATGGCGCTCGCCCGCAAGACCGGCGCTCGCGGCCTGCGCTCCATTTGCGAGGACGTGCTGCAGCAGACGATGTTCGATCTGCCCAGCGAGGAGGGCGTCGCCAAGGTCGTCGTAACCGAAGCCTCCGTAAAGGGCGAAGAACAGCCCCGACGCATCTACGGGTAAACCTGACAAAAACGTGCTTGCAAATAGCCTCCGACCATCCGCGGTCGGAGGCTATTTTATATATACGCAATAACCCCAACTACCTGTGTTATTCTGTGTGTTTGTTTAAGCCTCAGCGAAGTCATATCAGACTGAAGTAATCGATACCTAAGGGGAGGAATGCAGACCCTAGCGGGCCTACATTCCTCCCCGATGGGCAAGGGAGAGATATATGGAAGAAATGCCCAAGAACTACGATCCGTCGACCAACGAGCCGGCGATCCTGCAGAAGTGGCTCGACGGCGGCTACTACAAGCGCCGTGAGGGCGTGGGCGACTGCACCGTCACCATTCCGCCTCCCAACGTGACCGGCAAGCTCCACATGGGTCACGCCACCGACGACTCCATCCAGGATGCCATCGTCCGTATGGCCCGCATGCGCGGCAAGTCCACACGCTGGGTGCTGGGTACCGACCACGCCGGCATCGCCACGCAGACCAAGGTCGACAAAAAGCTCAAGAGCGAGGGCATTAGCCGCCTGGAGATCGGCCGCGACAAGTTTGTCGACGCCTGCTGGGATTGGACCCACGAGTACGGCGGTATCATCGTCGAGCAGATCAAGCGCATGGGCTGCTCCGTCGACTTCGATAACGAGCGCTTTACCATGGACGAGGACTACGCCCAGGCCGTGCGCAAGGTGTTCTGCGACTGGTACCACGACGGTCTGATCTACCGTGGCAAGCGTATCGTCAACTGGTGCCCCAACTGCACCACCGCCATCTCGGACGAGGCCGAGTATAAGGACGAGAAGGGCCACCTGTGGCACCTGCGCTACCCGCTGACCGAGCCGGTCAACGGCCAGGACTACATCGTCGTCGCCACCACGCGCCCCGAGACCATGCTCGGCGACACGGGCGTTGCCGTCTCCCCGAAGGACCCCGAGAAGGCCGCCTTTGTGGGCAAGACCGTCATGCTGCCGATCGTCAACCGTGAGATCCCCATCTTTGAGGATTGGCATGTCGACGCCAACTTTGGCTCCGGCTTTGTTAAGGTCACCCCGGCCCACGACCCCAACGACTACGCCATGGGTCAGGCGCACGACCTGCCGCAGATCAACATCTTCGACGAGCACGCGGTGGTCGTCGAGGGTTACGGCGAGTTCACCGGCATGAACCGCGACGAGTGCCGCGAGGCCGTCATCAAGTGGTTCGAGGAGCACGACCTGCTCGATCACGTCGAGGACCTCGATCACTCCGTCATGCACTGCTACCGTTGCGACTCCGCCCTGGAGCCGTGGCTGTCCGAGCAGTGGTTTGTGGCCGTCGACAAGCTCAAGGGGCCGGCGCTCGACGCCGTAAACTCCGGCAAGGTCACCTTCCACCCCGCGCGCTGGACGCAGACCTACACCACCTGGATGGAGAACCTCAAGGACTGGTGCATCAGCCGTCAGCTGTGGTGGGGCCACCGCATCCCCGTGTTCTACTGCGAGGACTGCGGTTGGGAGGACGCCCTGACCGAGGACACCGACGTGTGCCCCAAGTGCGGCGGCCATCATGTGCATCAGGACGAGAACGTGCTGGACACCTGGTTCAGCTCGCAGCTGTGGACCTTTGCCACGCAGGGCTGGCCGCAAAAGCCGGAGCTGCTCGAGGGACATCACCCCACGACGGCGCTCGTCACCGCGCGCGACATCATCGCGCTGTGGGTCGCCCGCATGGTTATGAGCTCGCTGTACTTCCTGGACGAGGTGCCGTTTAAGGACGTCGTCATCTACCCGACGATCCTTGCCAAGGACGGCAGCCGCATGTCCAAGTCTAAGGGCAACGGCGTTGACCCCATGGACCTCATCGGTATGTATGGCGCCGATGCCATGCGTTACAACCTGCTCACGCTCTGCACCAACAACCAGGACGTTAAGTTCGACGCGAACATCGACAAGAAGACCAAGAAGCTCATCGACAGCCCGCGCACCGACCAGGCCAAGTCGTTTGTGACCAAGATCTGGAACGCCAGCCGCTTCCTGCTTATGAACATGGAGGGCTACACGCCCGGCGAGCCCGTCGTGGAGACGCCGGCCGACGCCTGGATGTTCAGCCGCTTGGCCAAGGCCGTCAAGATGGTCACCGAGGGCATTGAGAACTACACCTTTGGCGACATGGCCCGTGGCGTGCAGCAGTTCTTCTGGAACGAGGTCTGCGACTGGTACGTCGAGGTCACCAAGGCCCGCCTGAAGGGCGAGGGCCGTCTGCAGGCTCAGCGCAACCTGATCTTTGTGCTCGACACCTCCATTCGCCTGATGCACCCGCTCATGCCGTTTGTCACCGAGGAGATCTGGGACAACATGCCGGCGAGCGTGCTCGATCTGGACGCCGAGGGCAACGTGAACCGCGCCGAGGCGCTCATGATCGCCAAGTGGCCCGAGCCCGCCGACTATGCTAAGTACGTGGATGAGGACGCCGAGCGTGCGTTTGAGCTGTGCCGCACCGTCGTGTCTGCTGCCCGCGCTACCCGTTCGCGTTACCGCTTGAGCCCCAAGGCCGAGCTCGACGTGGTCGTGCGCGCCGGCTCCGAGGACATTGAGAAGCTCGAGAGCCTGCGCTCGACCATCGAGCCGCTGGCGAACACCGCCTCGCTGGTTATGGGTACCGACGTCGAGAAGCCGGCTGCGAGCATTGCCGTGGTCGATAGCGGCGTCGAGGTCTTTGTGGTGCTCGAGGGCAAGGTTGACCTTTCGGCCGAGAAGGCGCGCCTGGAGAAGGAGATTGCCGCGGCCCAGAAGGAGCTTGCCGGCTGCGAGAAGACGCTTGCCAACGAGGGCTTTGTGGCCAAGGCTGCGCCCGCGGTGGTCCAGAAGAAGAGGGACCGTGCAGCTGAGCTCAAGGAGATCCTGGCGGCGCTGACTGCTCAGGTTGCTGACTTCTCGTAGGCGTTACTGGGGGACGCGTCCCGATGCTTTGCTCTCCGCTGCGGACACCTATTCCGCCGTTCTAACGAACGGCGGCTGACTCGACGCTGCAAACGCCTCTGATGGCCAATCTGCCGTTCAACTTCGGGCGCATGGGCATAAGCCCTATGCGCCCTTGTTTCACGGCACCTTGGCTCATCAGAGGCGTTTTCGCTGACTATCCTCAACCTATACTGTTTTATTTTTCTATGAATGGCGGTTCTAAAAATGCCTAAGCGTTCTGGCTTGTATACCGTTCCTTTTGAGTTTGATTTGCTTTCGTTTGGTGAAGCTGTGGGGCTTGCTGCTGATACGGGGCGGATTTCTGGGGATGCTGGGCCTCTGCTTGAGACGGTTGTCGATATGCTCGATGAGCTGGGACGTCCGGATGAGTATTTCGATTGCATTCAGGTTGCCGGTACCAATGGCAAGACTTCGACCACGCGTTTTTCGGCTGCCATCCTTCGCGGTGAGGGGTTAAAGACCGCGCTGTATACGTCGCCGCAGCTGGTGCGTTATCCCGAGCGCATGGAGGTTGACGGGCGCGTTGTGAGCGACGAGGCCTTTGCCCGTGGCGTTTCTGCCGCCGTCGAGGCGGGACATCGCGTGAATGCGCGCCGTGTGGCGGCGGGGGAGCGCGCCTATGCCATCACGCCGTTTGACCTGCTGACGGCTGCTGCACTGGTGGTGTTTGCCGAGACTTGCGTGGACGTGGCCGTGCTTGAGGTCGGCATGGGCGGACGCTGGGATGCTACGAGTGCGACCGATCCTGTCGCCGTGGCCATTACAGGCATTGGGCTCGATCACACACGTATTTTGGGCGATACGCTCGAGGCCATTGCGGGGGAGAAGGCTGCGGTCATTAAGCCCGGACGCCTGGTTGTGCTGGGCGAGGGCACGCATGAGGCGAGCGTTCAGCGCGTGATGGATGCCCGTTGTCGAGAGTGCGGCATTGTGCCGCTCGTGGTGAGTCATGCCACGACTAAGGTGCCGGCGCATGTGGGCGACACGGTTGAGTTTAGCTGCACCACGCTACGTGCGATCTATACGTCGAGCATGGTTAAGCCTGCGTATCAGCCGCAGAATGCTGCGTGCGCGATTATGCTGTGCGAGGGGTATCTGGGTCGCGAGCTCGACCATGATGCGCTTGATGCTTCGCTTATGGGCTGCCCCACACCGGGGCGTTTTGATGTGCTGGGGACCAATCCGCTCAAGCTGATCGATGCCTGCCATAACCCTCAGAGCTGCGAGAACTTTGTGAGCGCGCTGGACGAGATCGACCCGTGCGTAGAGAATCGTCCCACGTTGCTGTGTGCCGCGCTGGCCGACAAGGATGTGGCCGGTATTGTCGATGTTCTGATTCCGGCCTTTCCGCGTGTGGTCGTAACCCAGACCGATTCCGATCGCGCCCTGCCGGCAGAGGAGCTCGCCGCCCTTGTGGACGCCGATAAGCTCGCAGGCGTGTACCCCAGCGTTTCCGAGGCCCTCGCTGCCTTCGATGCTGCGGGCGAGCCTTTCGTAGCCGCCGGCACCATCACCCTAGCCGGCGAAGTAGCCGGTCTGCTCCGCTAACCCATCCCCTCAGCAGTTGCGGTGAAATGGGGACTGTTTTATGGGCTAGAAGCCTTAAGCAGTCCGTATATCACCGCAACTCAAAAGCAGCCAATTTGGGACGGGGCTTTTTTAGCTGCCCTGTGCCCCGAGTTGACTCGCTTGCCACGAAATTGGCCTATCTACTACGTTTGACCGGTTACCCTCGACCACACGGAACATTGCGAAATTAAAACCGCAGGTAGATGGCTTGCGGATTTTGCGAAAAGTCGGTTATGGTCGACCCGTGCGGGTTAAACGTAGTAGATAGGCCGTTTTTGTGGCGAAGCCTTGGCAGGATGTGGCAAAGGGGTTGTCCCTTTGTCGCATTGGCTAGTCTAGGCGGACTGGATCGTGGGGGTAGGCGTTGAGAATCTCGACGCCCTTCTCGGTCACCAGGGCTAGGTCCTCGATGCGGACGCCGGTGCGGCCGGGGAGGTAGATGCCCGGCTCGATGGAGAAGGTCATGCCCGGCTCGACAACCTGCTCGTTGACGAGCGAGACGTCGCCCGGCTCGTGGTCCTGCAGGCCGATCGAGTGACCCAGGCGATGCATAAAGTACTGCCCATAGCCCGCGTTTTCAATCACATCGCGCGCGGCACGGTCCAGGTCACACATGCGCACGCCCGGTGCGATGAGCGCCTCGGCGGCCTCGTTGGCACGGCGCACGATATCGTAGATGCGCGCCGTCTCCTCGTCCGGCTCGCCCCAAAAGAACGTGCGCGTCATGTCCGAGCAATAGTTGCAGCGACGTCCACCAATGTCGAACAGCACCACGTCGCCACGCTTGAGCACGGTGTCGTCGGGCTCGTGGTGCGGGTCGCCGGCGTTGGCGCCAAAGCTCACGATGGGCGGAAAGCTAAAGCCCTCGCAGCCGTGCTTGCGATACAGACTGAGCATCTGGTCGGCAATTTCGCGCTCCGTCACGCCCTCGTGGACGAGCTTGATAACATCGGCCATCACGGCATCGTTAGCGGCCGAGGACGCGCGCATGAGCTCCTTCTCGGCGGCATCCTTGTAGGTGCGTGCGGCGGTGACGGCAAAATCGCCCAGGAAAAACTCGCTGGCGGCGTGGCGCTCCATGAGCGGCATCAAAAAGCCGGAGCGCATGACGGTGTCGATGCCAAGCGGCTTGGCTGGGTCGATCTCACTCGCGATGGCGTCGGCCACGACGTCGGTATCGTTGTGGTAGGCAACGCGCGCATTATCATACTCGGGCAGCTGATGCAGCGCGTTGACCATGATCACGGGCTCGCAATCGCGCGCGAGTAGCACGCCGCAAAAACGCTCGAACATATCGGCATAAAAGCCGGTCAGGTAATAGATTGACCACGGGTCGTTTACGAGCAGCTGTGCGCCGGGGTGCTGAGCCTCGAGCGCATCGAGCACGCGTGCCACACGCTGGTCATCGACATGTGCCATGAAACATCCTTTCACTATGGTGCCACCATGGTATCCCAAGCTCGGCACATAGGGACGTTCCTTTTATGCCGGCACTTGGGGACACTCCTTGCAAAAGCAGCTATAAGAGCCCGTCCCAAATTAGCTGCTTAGGCTGGATCGATGTTCATGCTGGCGACTAGGTCAATGTTGGTGCCGAGAAGGTCTTCCAGCACGACGTCGCCCATGTGGATGGGGGCGTTGACGACTAGGCCTCGGATGAGGTTCATGGCTTGGGCGTGGAGTTCTAGCGGGATGGCTTCGGATGTGCGCACGGGGAGCAGGGCTTCGTCGCTGCCGGAGACGGCCACGGTCGTCGTGAGCACGCGCATGGGGCAGGTGAGCTCCTGATGTGCGAACTTATCGCCGCGCGGGCAGTTGTTACCGGTTACGGAGCGCACTTCCACCACGGTGCCATTGGCGTCGCGCTCCACCTCTACGGTCAGGAGGCACTCGGATGGGCAGGTGGTGCAGTTGAACTGCAGCGTCTCGGTCACATTCGTACTCATGTGCTATGCCTCCTCAACGGGATCGACGGACAGGACGATTTCGCTGGCACCCAGGTCGAGTGCGCGCTGGATTACCTTTGCCGGCAGCGGGAAGCTTTCCATTACGCTCGGTTTAAACAGGCGGACCTTGCCTGCAAACAGTTCCTCGCCGCCTGCCAGAATGCGCACGCGGGCGGCGTTGACCGGTCGGCGTACACGGAAGTTGAGTTTGGTGAGTGCCACAGCCGTAATGCGTCCCGGCAGCGCGTAGCCCGCAAAGCCGGCGGGGGAGACCGTGAGCTCGCAGCCCGTGCCCGCAGCGCACGCCTCGGCGCCGCCCAACGCCCACGCCGCCGCTGCCGCACCGGCGCGCTCGGACTCGGTCGTCACGTTGTCGGCCAGGTCGTGCACGTGCAGCACGTTACCGCAGGCAAAGATGCCCGGCACGCCCGTTTGCAGGCTCTGGTCCACCACGGCGCCGCGCGTACGTGGGTCCAGCTCCACGCCCGCGGCAACCGAAAGCTCGTTCTCGGGAATCAGGCCCACCGAAAGCAGCAACGTGTCGCACGGAACAACGCGCTCGGTACCCGGAATGGGCGCCAGGTGATCGTCGACCTGGCTTACCTCGACGGCTTCCACGCGGTCGTGCCCGATCACGCGCGTGACCGTGGTAGACAGATGCAGCGGAATGCCAAAGTCGTCCAGGCAGTTCTTGACGTTGCGGCGCAGGCCGTTGGCGTACGGCATGAGCTCGTATACGCCCTCGACCGAAATCCCCTCCAGCGTGCAGCGACGTGCCATGATCAGCCCGATATCGCCCGAACCCAAAATGACGGCGCGCGAGCCGGGTTTGAGGTTCTCGATATTGATGCATCGCTGCGCCAGACCGGCCGTAAACACGCCGGCGGGACGACTGCCGGGGATCTTGATCTCGCTGCGGGTGCGCTCACGGCAACCCATGGCAAGGACGACCGCGCGCCCGGTGAGCTGCAGCATGCCGGCAGGGCTCATGAGCGTGACGGTATGGACCGCGGTGGCTCCCGTCGACTCGCCTGAATCAATCCCAAGCACCATACTGTTCAGGAACAGCGCAATGTCGGTTGCGTGCACCTGGTCGATAAAGCGCTGCGCGTACTCGGGACCGGTGAGCTCCTGTTTAAAGTGCGACAGGCCAAAGCCGGGGTGGATGCACTGGCGCAGGATGCCGCCCAGGTGCTGCTCGCGCTCCACAATGGCCACGCGCGCGCCAGCCTTATGCGCGGCAAGTGCGGCCGCCATGCCGGCGGGGCCGCCACCGATGACGACCACGTCGAAGGCCTGCGTTGGCACGGCCTCAACGATGCCGGTATTAATCGCGCTCGATTTGAACTCCGCCATCCTAGCGCACCCCCTTCAACGGCCCCTCAACCAGCCAAGATCCGACATCCTCTAACAGCACCTCGCTAGGGTCACACCCCAGCTCGCGGGCCAGAATCGTTACCACGCGGCTCTGGCAAAAGCCACTTTGGCACCGACCCATGCCGGCACGACAGCGGCGCTTGATACCCTCGACCGAAACTGCGCCCGGCTGGCGTCTGATCGCGGCCACAATCTCGGCCTCGGGCACCGTCTCGCAGCGGCAGACAATCTGTCCCCACGCGGGATCGGACTCGATGAGCTCCTCCTTGCGCGCCAGCGGTGCGCGGTCAAAGTCGTCCGGCGCGCGGCGAATTGGGTTCCAGTCCGCCCGCTCGTGCAACTCCACGCCCGCCTCACGCATCACAAGCTCCATGCGCTCGGCAATGGCCGGCGCGCTCGCCACGCCCGGCGACTGAATGCCCGCCGCCTGGAAAAGCCCCGGCACCACGGCCGACTGTCCAATAAAGAAGTCGTTCGTTCCCTGAATGACCGGACGCCCGCCGGCAAATGCGCGCACCACGCGGCGCGTATCCAGATCGGGCACCAGCTTGCGCGCGCCGCTCAGCAGCGCGTTCACATCGCTCGCATAGGTCTGCGTGTCGCCCGGCTCGCGCACGGCGGCCGTCGCGGTGATCACGGTGTTGCCGTGCACGGTGCCCGTCACGATAACGCCCTTGGACACCGGCGTCGGCACGGGGTAGAGCGGCATGAGCGTGCGCGGCTCCTTATCCAGCACCACGATGTTGCCCTGGCGCCAGACCATCTGAAACTCCTCGGCGCCCGCCATATGCGAGATGTCCGCGGCGCCGTTGCCCGCGGCGTTGATCAGGTAGCGGCAGCACACATTGCCAGCGGGGGTCGCCAGCGTAAAGCGCGCGTCGTCGCCCGAGTCCGCGACTTCAATCGCTTCCACCGGCGCGGACCGCATAAACGTCACCCCGTTGGCCACGGCGTTCTCCAGCGCGGCGATGGCAACCTCAAACGGGTCGACAAACCCAGTCGAGGGGCACCACAACGCGCACGTTGCATCGGCACTGGCACGCGGCTCTAATTCGTGGATGCGGTCGGGTTCGACGATCGACAGCTCGGGAACACCGTTGACATGGCCGTTGCACCGCAGCTGCTCCAGATGCGTGCGGTCCTCGTCATTAAAGCCCAATACCATCGACCCGGTGCGGCAGAACAGAAAGCCCAGCTCCTGGGCCCACGCGCCATATAGCTCGCAGCCACGGGCGTTGACCTGCGCCTTTACCGTGCCCGGTGCCGGATCGTAACCGGCATGCACCAGACCGCCGTTGGCCTTTGACGCGCCCAGGGCGATGTCGTTTGCTGCCTCGACTACGCAAATGGACAGGTCAAACCGCGCGAGCTGCCGCGCGATGGCGCATCCGGTGATGCCCGCGCCCACAATCGCGATATCAAACGTTTCTGTCACGGCGCCTCCAAGACAAGTTGACAGGATGTCAATAAGACTATCCTACGGTCTGCACACCCCCAACGCGGCGGCAATGCGGCGAACAGCCCCGCAACACCCGCCAACGGCAGACGAGGGGAGACTCAGTAACGTCGATAACCTCGTCTGCCGCCCCTGGTGTCAGAGTTTTGTCTCGTTCTGTAACAGTAAGCAGAAGAGTTGGGTTCCAGATGTTACAGATCGAGACGTTTGCCAGGTGGGCCCTCTGTTTGTCTCGATCTGTAACAGTAAGAGGGGTTTTGGGACCCTAGATGTTACAGATCGAGATTGAAGTCGGGGAGGGACCCCTGTGTCTCGATCTGTAACATCTAGACCCGAATTCCGCCTCTACCTGTTACAGATTGAGATGTTTGTGTCCGCGCCGGCCCCGTACCCAGCCGTGGCCCCATATAAACAA
>UREE01000027.1 GCA_900546825.1 uncultured Collinsella sp.
GAGGCCCTGCGTTGCGGCGAGACTGTAGACGACAAGGCACTCGTCAAACTGATACATGCCGAGGCGCGCCGTGAGGGTGCCGACAAGCGCGATCTGGCCAAGCGCCGCCTGCTGCCGTTCTACCAGCGGGTGAAGCGCGAGGAGCCGGCTCGTTGGGCTGGGTGGAATGTCGATGCCGAGCTGGAACGTCGACTGCTGCAGGCGCTGCGCATGAAGCCGCGCCGAACGGCCTCAGGCGTGGCGACCATTACCGTCATCACCAAGCCGTGGCCGTGCTCAGGCGATTGCCTGTTTTGTCCCAATGATCTGCGCATGCCCAAGAGCTATCTGCACGCCGAGCCGGCATGCGCCCGTGCGGAGCAAAATTGCTTCGATCCGTATCTGCAGGTGAGCGCTCGTCTGACCGCGCTTTCGCAGATGGGGCATGCGACCGACAAGATAGAGCTCATCGTGCTCGGTGGTACCTGGAGCGACTATCCGCAAGGGTATCAGACGTGGTTTATGTCGGAACTTTTCCGTGCGCTCAATGACGATGCCGTCGCCGGCGTGGCGGCTAATCCCATGTTGGCGCGCCCGGGTATCAGCCGTGCCGAGGCGGGGCGCTTGCTCGATGACGCTCCCGCCGATGCCCTGCCGCCGGTGGTGGCGGAGCGTCGCGAGCGCTACCGGGCTGCCGGCATTGCGACAGACGAGGCCGAGCTCGCGAGCGGTGTTGCAGGAGAGCAGGAGCGCGTGGATGTTGCTGTGGGCGGCTACAACCGCGCGGTGCGTTGTCTGTACGGCCCCGGTACGCCGTGGGGCGAGGTCGCCGAGTGGCAGACGGCCACGATGGAGGAGCTTGAGCGCCAGCAGCGCATCAACGAGACGGCGAAGCATCGCGTGGTGGGGCTCGTTATCGAGACCCGGCCCGATGCCGTGACGCCACAGGCCCTCACGCTCATTCGTCGCCTGGGCTGTACTAAGATCCAGATGGGCATCCAGAGTCTCGACCAGCATCTGCTCGATATCAACGAGCGTCGCATTTCGGTGGCTCAGATTGAGCGAGCGTTTTCGCTTGCGCGCCTGTTTGGCTTTAAGATCCACGCGCACTTTATGCTCAATTTGCTGGGTGCCACGCCCGAGGGGGATAAGCGCGACTACGAGCGCTTTATGACCGAAGGGGCCTTTATGCCCGACGAGGTCAAGGTTTACCCGTGCGCGCTCATCGAGGGTTCGCGCCTGGTGGGCTGTTATGAGCGTGGCGAGTGGCGCCCCTATACCGAGGAAGAACTGCTCGATGTGTTGGCCGATGACATCGTGGTGACGCCGGCATTCTGCCGCATCAGCCGCATGATTCGCGACTTTAGCTCTGACGACATCATGGTGGGCAACAAGAAGCCCAACCTGCGTCAACTCGTCGAAAACCGTTTGGCGGCTCGTGGGGAAGGCGCGACGGTGCGCGAGATCCGCTATCGCGAGATCAGCACGGCGGGTGCCGACCTGGATGAACTGTCTCTTGATGAGGTCGCTTACGAGACGCCGGTGACGCACGAGCGCTTTTTGCAGTGGGTGACGCCGCAGGGCAAGATCGCGGGCTTTTTGCGGCTGTCGCTGCCCGACCATTCGTTTGTTGCCGTGCATGCGGACGAGTTGCCGACGACGCCGGACGAGGCGATGATTCGCGAGGTACACGTGTATGGCATGGCGGCACGCGTGGGGGATCAAGGCCAGGCGGCGCAGCATCACGGGTTGGGGCGTCTGCTCGTAGAGCGTGCGTGCGAGATTGCCCGGGACGCGGGTTATGCACGTATCAACGTGATTAGCGCGATTGGCACGCGTGAGTACTATCGCCATTTGGGTTTTTACGACCACGGACTCTATCTGCAAAAGGAGCTCTAGATGAACAAACCGAGTGTTTCTGCTGGCGTCGTTGCCGGCGTTGCCCTGGGAGCTGCGGCGCTTGGCGCGGCCGCCGTCGCTGTTCGCGCTGCCTGTCTGCAGGTCGCGAGGACTCGCAATGGGTTGGCGCGTGTGAAGCGCGTGCACGATGAGAGTGGCGACGAAGTCCGCGTGTTGGTGCAAGGCGGCGTCTAC
This sequence comes from uncultured Collinsella sp., assembly GCA_900546825.1. GTDB lineage: Bacteria > Actinomycetota > Coriobacteriia > Coriobacteriales > Coriobacteriaceae > Collinsella. The sequence continues at coordinate 2,074 of UREE01000027.1, forward strand.
CAGAGCGCGACCTACGTTGGCGAGCGTTGGGCAGAGCCCGTCTTTACGTACTATCGTGCGTTTGACGACGTGTTTGAGGCCGAGGATGCGATGCGCGACGCTTATGGTCACGGTATCAACCGTATGCTTATGCTAGGTGGGGGCGGGTTTGCCTATCCCAAATATGCGCTGGTGTCGCACGAGGGCTTGCGCATGGACGTCATTGAGTACGATGCCGAGATTACGCGTCTGGCGCGTCGTTGGTTCTATCTGGACGAGCTGGAGCGCACGGTGGGTGACCGCTTGCGGGTGATTACCGCTGAGGCTCGCTCGTATCTGGGCGTGACGAGCGTTGGGCATCGTCGCTACGATGTCGTCGTGAGCGATTGCTTTGGCGGTGCCGAGCCCGTGCGCGAGCTGGCGACGATTGAGGCGCTGCGCTTGGTGCGGGGCAGCCTGAACCCCGGCGGTATCTATGCCGCCAATATCGTGAGTGCAAACGAGGGGAGCGATGTGACGTTCCTGCGCGATTGCGTTACCACGGCGCTCGAGGTGTTTGCGCATGCCTGGGTGGTTCCCTGCGGCGACGCGGAATTTGGCGGCGAAGAGAACTACCTGCTCATCGCCAGCGACGGTGACTACACCTTTGCCGACGCCGTGCCCTTCGACGCTGACTTCCTCGGCACCGTCCTTCACGACAAGTAAGTCTCCCCGTCCCAAAAAAGACTGGTCTTAGGCGTGGTCGCGCCAGCTGAGGACGCGCTGCTTCATACCCTCGATGTCGAGCACGCCTTCGGCGAAGCCTTTGCGCACGAGCTCCTCGGGAACGTACTCGTCGTAGCGATCAAAATAAGGCACCTCGCCGGGATAGACGAGCTCGATGGGGTCGAAGTCCTTCTCGGCCTCGGCGGCGAGCACCTCAAAGAATGTCTCCTCGTCGGCCTTCATCTTGAACTGCATAAAGTATGGACGCGACGGATCGAGCCCGCGAAGGCCAAGTTCCGCGGCGCATTTAATCTTGAGCATACGTTCGAGTGCCAGAAAGGCGTAGCTGCCCAACCAGGGGAAGAGCACCCAGGTGTCGCCACCCAGGTTGATGAGCGGCTTAGTTCCCGCGCCCGAAATCTCGGCGGTATGACGAGCCTGCGCCAAGCGAGCCCGTGCGTTACCCATAAGGTACGGATATGCTGCGTGCTCAGTGAGCGCTTGGCGCATGCGCTCGAGCACATGCGTGTTAATGTCGCCGGGGCAGTCGCCAAAGTAGGCCGGCACCCGGCCTTTGACCTGCGTGGCAAAGACGGTATGGCGCTTCCAGTCCACTTCTTCGACAATCCAGCAATGGCCGGCGATGGCAATGCGCTCACCGGGCGGGGGCGGATTGACGATCGTGCCCAGCTCGGCCGATTCGTTCCGGACGGTAAACTCCTCGTTTTCCTGGAACACGGCGTAGAACTTAAAGTTGTTGATGATGCGCTCGCCCGCGAGACCCACGATGAGCCCGCCGCCTTCGGTGACCTGGATATGGTCGATCTTAATGAGGTGACGCAGCAGCACGCGATAGTCATCGGCCGAGATGCGATGGAAATAGCTCAGTGTGAGCACGCGCTGGGCAAGTTCGGCCGGCGTGAGTTCGCCGGTGCTGGCGAGGGTCGACATGGTCTGGTGATAGAGCAGACTGTAGGGGAGTCGATCGAGTTCAGGCGGCTCGACCCATTTTTCCTCGCGATAGAGTTGTACGAGCGCGATGCCCTGCAGGAGCTTCCAAGGAATGGTCTCGGGCATCATCGTGCGCGGCTCGGGTTCTTCCTCGCGCATGACAAACCACATCTCGGGCGGAAGGTCGCGACGGCCTGTGCGCCCCATGCGCTGCAAAAAGGAGCTGACGGTAAACGGCGCGTCAATCTGGAAGGCGCGCTCCAGGCGGCCGATATCGATACCGAGCTCCAACGTAGAGGTGGTGACGGTTGTCTGCGTCTGCTCCTCGTCGCGCATGAGCTCCTCGGCCGTCTCGCGTAGCGATGGCGAAAGATTGCCGTGATGGATGAGAAAACGGTCGGGCTCGTGCCGGCTCTCGCAGTAGCTGCGCAGCATGGAGCACACGGCCTCTGCCTCCTCGCGCGAGTTGGCAAAGACCAGGCATTTGCGACCGCGCGTATGCTCAAAGATATAGCCCATGCCGGGGTCGGCGTTGTCGGGCGCCGTGTCGGTGGGGTTGAGAAGCGCCTGCTCGGTCGCTCGTGGGATGTCGACTTCGCCCTCGGGGGCCGAGGAAGTGCGACGGTCTTTGGGAGCGGCCTTGCCCCGCGCCTGCTCACGACATTGACGGTGTTCTTCCTGTGTAAGCTGTCCGCTGTGGCACATGTCTTGTCCGGATGCGGGCAACGCCGCGGGCGCCGCCGTCTCAATACGCTCGCAAGCAAGCACCTCGGCTTCTTGTGGACCTGTGCCTACGAATCCTCGTTGCTGAGCCTGGGGGCCCGAGTTGTAGAAGTGCTCCATGGAGATGCGCCACACGCGGCGCGGTTCCCCAAAGCGGGGGATAACGCAGTCGCGCCCCGTTCCCTGCGAGAGAAAGACGCCCGTGCGCTCGGGGTCGCCGATGGTGGCAGAAAGGCCGATGCGTCGGGGCTGCACGCCTGCCATGCGTGAGAGACGCTCGATAAGGCAGAGCGTCTGCCCGCCGCGGTCGCCGCGCATGAGCGAATGGACTTCGTCGATAACCACATAGCGCAGGTCGCAAAACATGCGCGGGATCGCCATGTGCTTATGGATCAGGAGCGCCTCGAGCGACTCGGGCGTAATCTGTAGGATGCCGCTCGGTTTTTTGATGAGTTTGGCCTTGTGTGATTGCGAAACATCGCCATGCCAGTGCCAGACGGGGGTATCGGCTTCTTCGCACAGGTCGTTGAGGCGGACGAATTGGTCGTTGATGAGCGCCTTGAGGGGGCCAATGTAGAGGGCGCCCACGCTTGCGGGCGGGTTCTCCCAAAACTCGGTCAGGATGGGAAAGAAGGCTGCCTCGGTTTTGCCGGAAGCCGTGGATGCCGTCAGGAGCACATTATCTTGCGTGTTAAAGATGACATCAGCTGCTGCAACCTGGATAGAGCGTAGGCTCTCCCAATCGTGGGAGTAGATGAAGTCTTGGATAAACGGGGCGTAGCGGTCAAAGGCGTTCACGGGGCCTCCTTTCAACATCGAATCTCTCAACGCGGCTGGCAACGGCTTGCTGCATTACTGCTTCAACGTTTGCCCAGATAAAACCTGCCAAAATAAACCTGTCCCTTTTTGGTAGGTTAGATGGTGAATTCGGCGAAGTTACGGTCGCCGCCTGCGGTATCGGTGTCGCCTGTTGCGGTTGCCGGCGCCAACGCGTCGCCGCCGACGCTTTGCAGCAGCTCGGCCACGTTGGCGTCGGGGTTTTGGCATAGGATGTCGAGCAGCTCGATAAAGTCACGAATGACTTCACGCGGCGTCAGATGCGTGTCGGCTCCCACGCGACCGAACTCGATCTTGAGGAAGTCCACCAAGTCGTTCTCGGTAAGCGTGCGTGTCCAGCCAAAGTAGCCGGCGTGAATTTGCATGAGTTTTTCGATCAGCACCAGCAGCTCCTCGTAGGTGAGTGGCTGCAGGCGGATGATGGGCGCGAGCATGTCCTTAAGGTCTTCGCGCGCAAAGCGGCCCTGAGCGAGTCGGCTGCGCAGGGCCTCGTAGGAGAACACGCCGCGGCGGCGGTCTTCGATGGAGGTTGGCGTGCCGCCCATGATCATGCCCAGGTACTGCGCCTTGCCTTGGAGCGTGTCGTTGTACATGGTCAGGATCTTCTCGTAGTTATATTGGCGCGTGATCGCGTTGGGAATCTTGTATAGATTCACGAGCTCGTCGATGAGCACCAACATGCCCTTGTAGCCGCTGCAGACCAAAAAGCGCGCAATGAGCTTAACGTAGTCGTACCAGTCGTCGTCGCTGATGATGGTCGAGGAGCCTAGCTCGGCGCGCGCCTCGCTCTTGGTGCGGTACTCGCCGCGAATCCATTTGGTCACGCGGCTCATGGCGTCTTCGTCACCCTCCGAGACGGCCGTGCGATAACGGCGGAGCATGCGGACAAAGTCAAAGCCGTGGACCATCTCCTCGAGCGGGGCCAGTTGGGCATTAACGGCAGACTCATCGGCGTCGGCACACGAGGCGACCCAGCGATCCAGGATAAGGTTGAGCGCGCCACCCTCGGGGCGCGTCTTGGTCGATATGTTGCGGATGAGCTCGCGGTAGGTGGCAAGGCCCTGTCCCTGACCGCCCTGCAGGCGGCGATCGGGCGACAGGTCGGCATCAGCGACGACGAATCCCTCGCCCATGGCGTGCGTGCGGATAGTCTGGAGCAAAAAGCTCTTGCCGGCGCCGTAACGACCGACCAGAAAGCGGAAGCTCGCGCCACCGTCGGCGATGAGACTCAGATCGGTGAGCAGGGCGCGGATCTCGACCTCGCGCCCTACGGTGATGTAAGGAAGGCCGATGCGCGGGACCACACCGCCCTTGAGCGAGTTGAGAATGACGGCGGCGACGCGCTTGGGCACGCGAGGTGCTGCGGATGCGGTATCACTCATGGTCTAGGTATCCTCTCACGTCTGCTTCGTAGTCCTCGATAATCTGCGGCCCTGCCGCGCTAAATTCAATTACGGTGTCGCCCACCAGGTCAAAGAGCGCCTCGTTGATGGTATCGATGAGCATGTCCTCGCTCTGCTCCGATTGCACTACCGCCGATTCCGCCTGTACTGCGTTGTGCTCGAGCAGCGCGCGGAGATAGGCGTCTGCGGCGGGCGCGAGTTCGTTCGTGGCGTCAGCGGGCGCAGCAGCTGCGAACGCGGGCGTCGGTGCGAGAAGCGGTGCTACGACACCAAACTGTTCGGTGGATATGGTCGGCTCGTCGGACTCGTCCTGCCCTGCGGCCGCCGCGACCGCCTCGACCGTCGCGGCGGCCGCAGGCTCGGCTTCCGGTTGCCCTGAGTCCGCTGCCTCGGCTTCTGCGGACGCGCCGTCCTCGCGTTCCTCGTCGATCAAAAGCGCTTCGCGCGTTTGTGCGGCAGCGCTCCGAATGTGCCCCAGCTGGCTCAAATCGATATCGATCTTGACGGGCTGGTGTGTGGCGTCCCACGAAAGCCATGCCACAATCTCGTCATCGATAATCTTGGCCAGATATTTGGGGACCTTTTCTTCCTTAAGGGGATGGGCGGGGTCCAGCGCCAGGCGCAGGCGTTGGTCGCAGGCGCGCATCATTTCACCGAGCTTGCTGCTCCTTTGCCTGCTACCGTGAATCCGCATGCATTCCCAAAAACCGTTTTGGCAACGGTAGATATGGATGGGGTCCAGACGGTATTCGCAGTCCTCGTGGCGCTCGGGCGCAAAGAATACGGCCGAGGCAAACATTGTGTAGGGCATGGCCGTCTCCTCCCCAAATAAACTTGCCACGATGCCGGTCTTTCGGTGCGTGTCATAGTAGCGCGCCATGCGGACATACACGGCGCACGCCACGTGGCGCAGATCGCGGTGGTGGCTGCGGTCGAGCCGCGAGTTACTTAGGTTGTACGTGGAGAGGGCGTTGATGGCGGCCATGAGTCGCTCCTCGCGCACCTCATCGGGCGGAAGGGGGAGCGTGGGCTCGGAGGTTTTGCGACGCTTAGGGGTCTGGCCGGACGGTGCCGGTGCCGGTACAAGGTCTCGCGCCGCGCGTCGCAGCTCGATAAGGGCGTTATCGAACATGACGGTTTTAGAGTCACGAAGCAGCTTGGGGTCGAGCCCGTGGAACACGGCGTAATCTTGCAGCCACACGCGCGCAAACCGGTCGATGCCGGGCTCGAAGGCGCGATAGACATCCCAAAAAGCCCTGATCTTGTTAAAACCATCGAGTGGATTATCTACGCCAATGCCGCAAATCAGCTCATAGAGATACAGAAAGGCAAAGGACGTAGACGTTTCCTCGACGGTTCCGCGGCGCACTTGGGCACGCCAGGTAAAGTAGCCGCGCAGCTGCCGGTCGCTCATGGCGTTATAGGTGGGAAAGTACGACTTAAAGGTGCCGTTGTAGGGACAGTCGTCCTCAAAGTCGGCCATCAGCAGGCCCTGGCGGTAAAAAAGCTCGGCTTCCGAAAGCCAGCGGCCCGCACCGCCCTTGGGGTCATCCTGCCAGCGCGATATCTCGCGCATTTTACGGTACTGGTCGGGGAGGAAATTCTGCATCTGTCGGCCGGTTTTGAGAATCGGCTCGTCTGCGTAGATTTCGTTTGAGAAGCGGGCGGATTGATGGGTCCGGGCCTCGGCCATAATGCGCTCGATGAGCATCTTGATGTCCTGGTCGGCCACCGCCCCTCCTCTCGAACGCAGCTACGGTGACCTCATATCATAGCACAGCATCAAACAGATGTTCGAAATACCGCTGCGTTGATAGATTTAGAACAGGAGGGCGTAGATGACGGCGATGACGACGGAGGGAAGCATATTGGCCGTGCGGAAGGTCTGAGGACGGATGAGGTTGACGCCGACGCAGAAGATGAGCATGGAGCCTACGAGCGAAAGGCTGTTGAGGGCCGCTGCGGTCATGATGGGGGAGAGCGCGCCGGCAAACAGCGTGATCGTCCCCTGGAACACGGTGACGGGCAGGGCGGAGAAGATGCAGCCGCGGCCAAGCGAGGCCGTCATGGTGCAGACGATGATGCAGTCCAGTGCGCCCTTGAGGGCAAGCGTTGACCAGTCGCCGAGCAGGCCGTCCTGAATCGATCCCACAATGGCCATGGCGCCGATGCACACGGTGAGTGAAGTCGAGACAAAAGCGTTGGTAAATTCGTTATCGCCCTCACTGCCAGTCTTGCGCTTGAGCCATTCGCCAAGGTTCTCGATGGCGGCCTCCAAGTTGATGGCCTCGCCGATGAGCGAACCGAGCGCAAATGAGACGATGAGCATGGTGGTACCGGTGGTCGCTAGCGCCTTTCCATCGATGATGAGCATCTTTTGCATGGTGCCGCTCAGGCCGATAAACAGGACGCACAGCCCCGATGCTTTCATGAGCGTGTCTTGGATGCGCGGTGTAATGAAGCGGCCGCCCGCTAATCCCAAAAGACCGCCCGCAACTAAAAGCGCAACGTTGATGATTGTTCCCAAGCCCGGCATGAGCCCTCCTGTATTGATGCCAACGTGGCAATCGTAGCAGAACGAAATGCGAGGCACATCGCGACTCATCTAATACGTTATATAAGTGGTATTAGGAATGATGCGCAGCATTTAAGCCTCAGGTGGTTGTCGGGACATAGGGATAGTAGTCAAAGCGCAGTGTCATAAGCCGCTGTGGGGATTCAATAGCCGCGGCGATGATATTGGCATCGCGGGCACGATCAAACCCTTCGAGTTCGATCTGATACGAGACGTCTTGCATAATGTCCAGACGTCGCCAGGCTAGAAGTGTGTCGCCATCGAATTCCAAAGTCTTGCTTCCGTCTGGGGCAACGGCGTATAGACGCAGTTTAGCGGTGGTTGCAGGGTCGACAACCGTGACCTTTTTAATTTCGTTTCGAGTATTCTTGGCGCCCAACAAGGTGAGCAGTGTTGGGGCCACGACCTCGCCCGATGGCAAAAAGACGACTTCGATGGATTCGGGAAATGCGATGATGGCCGACTTGCGGACGGGCTGATTGGCGGCGGCAACTTCGATGCTCGCGGCGTCGATGACCTCTGTGTGGTCGAGGGCGGCAAGCACGCAGCAGTTACCTTCATCGATCTCCTGAGGATCAGCAAGCCCCAGACTGTCCGCGAGCTCGGGATCGTTTGGACCGGTAGCGGGCTCATTCGGCGCTTCGAAAGAAGCTGGGACGCTGTTTGTCGGCGACGGCGTGTCGCCCGCACCTGCTTCTTTGTCCGTGCTCTCTTCTTGTATGGTTGCGTTGATGGGTTCGTCGTTTGAGGGGAGCGTCTTGGCGTCAAGCGCGGAGGGGAGAATTCCGATGGCTCCGGATCCGTTCCACTCCATTTCGAGAAGCGCCGGGTCGGCAAGAATGCGTTGCCTGCTTTGCGCGTGGGCATCGATTTCAATAGGGCCTGCCTCTATCCCTCGTGTAAGGCTGAGTGATCCGGCTGGCTTCTCGAAATGAGCGTCTGTATCTTTGGTGCTGGCGGCGTAGAACAGCAGGGACGTTTCTCCCGCCGCGATGGCATCGGTGCCGGCTTTGGCCAGCCGCAACGATGCCGTGAATGAGAGGGTGGGCTGCGTGTCGTCTGCATTCGCGGCGGCGCAGCCCAGACATATACCGCCTCCTTTCTCGAAAAACGCACCGTCAAAGGCGACCTTCGCTCCGTTCGCCGAGTCATCGACCGAAGCGATATCGATGCGCAACCCCAAATCGCACGGATCGCCATCTGCATCGAGCACAATCGAGCGCCACGTGCAGACGGCGCACCCCGCCTGGGAGCCGTTTGCCTTGTTCGAACGATTGATATCCACGACTATCGAGCCGTCCGTATTACGACGAAGGCATCCCGAGGTTGAGATTGCGGCCTGTGCGATCGAAAAACGCTTGCACGCAATGGCGCTCGACGGATTTGGTGCGGAGCTTAGGGCTGCTGGTAAGGAGTCTGCCATGACGGGAGTCGCCCAAGCGGCGACAGGCGTTCCGGTTGCGAGCGCGCCGCAGAGTGCGACGACGGGCAAAAGGTTCTTCGATGCCATGGGGTCTCCTTAGCTAATTTAGTGTGGCCTGTCCGTGTTTCATTTCTGGCTGCGTTTGATGTGCAGACCGAGGCCGGCGGTTCCCGCGCCTGCTGCCGTGGCGCCTGCTGCCAAGAGCCATCGTCTGTCGCCTGTCTGAGCCAACGGTTCCTCGCGGCAGCCGCGGTCGAGCTCCGAGAGGTCGACCGTCACCTGCGTGGCGGCCTGCGCCTGTTCTTGCTGGGCAAAGGCCATGGCTGGCCCAAACGCTAGGATACTGACGGCGGCGGCCAGGGCGACGGCCTTATGCCGTGTGCGCACCGGGCTCGACCGTCCAGGTGATCGTTGCAACCTGATCGCCTTCGCCGGTTACGCGGAAGATGTCGCGCGTGACGCGGGCGACGTTTCCGCTTGTCTTGAGCTTAATTTTGTCCGTGCCGCCGGCAATGCCCTGGTAGCCCATGTCGAAGGCTGCATTCTTGGAAAGATCGAGGCCCGTCTCCTGCATTGCGGCGCTGGCGTTCTGGAGTGCGCCGTTGGGGCCGACCTTAAAGTCGATGGAATTCTGCGCGGTTCCGGCCTTGGCGTCGGCGGCAATGGTCCAGGTGTTCATGGCGTCGATCTTCATGTTGGTGACATGGATGCCGTAGGCCGAATGATTGTCGATGGTGGTCGCGTCTTCTGAGGGGCCCTGAAGCGTGCCGTCGGCCTTGGCGACGAAGGGAATAACCGTCGGAACTTTGAACTCTACGTTGTCGATCTCGGTCCTGACCATTACTTTTGTGGTTCCAACGCGCCCGGCTGCCAGAGCTGGCGTCGGGGCGGCGCCCATTGCGAGCGCGAGCGCGAGCCCTGCGCCCACGACGAGCGCTCTGGCTCCGTTCATGTTCCTCGTGATGTCCATGGTCGTTCCTTTCTATTCGCCGCGGGCCGTCCCCGCGATGATTGGACGAATGCTGGTGAATTGCGTGCGGTGCCGCGTCGGCCGAAAAAGCTAGTTCTCGGCTTGCTCAACCCGTACCTTGACACGTGTCGGATTGCCGTGGCTGTCGAGGGTCTTGGCATCGAGTGCCTGGATCTCGATGTATGCCTCGCCTTCTTTGATGTCGCCGGCGGGGCACGTCTCGATTGTCTTGCCGGTCTCGACCACACCGGATTCGTACATGGTCTCGTCGTTTTGGATGACGCGGAATCGCTGGGGAAATTTATTGTCTTGGACGTTTTGCACGTTGACGCGCAGCTTGCCGTCCTCCTGTAGCTGAGCGACCGGCGCGACCGAAATCGTCATCATGTTGTCGCGGACGATGGCATCGAGCTCATCTTGGATTTCTTGTCGCGATTTGCCCTCTGCCGTCGTGACTGAGGCGCCCGCTTCGGGCACGGGCTGCGACTGCCAGGCGTATAGCCCTACGGCGATGAGGGCGCAGACGATAGCCAGGCAGACAACGACGAGTTTCTTGCGACGCCCCAGTCCTGCGAGGCGGGGCGGCTTCTTCGCACTCATGCGGCGTCCTTGGTGGTGTAGACACGTGCGAACGTGGACGGGTCCGCTCCAAAGAGCATGTGAAGCATCAGGCGGCGCGAGTAGATGAGCTCGTCAAAGTCGTGAGGGAGCTCGATGTCGTGGATACGCGCGATGTGGTGGGCGAGCGCCGAGAACGACTCGGGGTCGCAGATAACATCGGTGGTGACGTGGTAGACCGCCGTATCGGGGAACGCCTCTTCGTCGAAAGGCAGGAGATAGGGATCGTCGTCGACCTCGATGGCGACGCCGTACTGGGGCCAGTAATATGCCATGGGAACCTCCCTGCTTCTGGGGCCATAACTTCTATCGGTTTTGGTTGTCGACGCCGACCGTATCAGCCGCTACTTGACCAATTTCTGACCAAATGCTTGACGGATTGACATCTCCGCAGGTAAAAGGTGGAAAAAATTACTTCAACTTTTTTCGAGCGACAATCGAGCGGTCGGCGACGGCGGGGCGATATGTGTCAAAAGCATCGTCTGCCGAGGAAGCCTTGCCGTTCGCCGAATTGCACAAACGTAAAAATCGCCAATTATGGAGACGGTCTCGAACACGTCGACGAAACGATGCGGTAACATCTCCCTGCAAACACTGTAGTTAGCTAAAGGGGGAGTTCGCGTGTCTGCAACCATTAAACCCTTCACCGATGAGTTCGAAGAGTATGGCCGCGATGAATCTCGTGCATCGGGCGAAGCATCGAGCATCTCGTTTCCGACAACGGAAGACGAGGTCCGTGCCATTTTGGAAACGCTCCATGCCGAGCGTGTCCCGGTAACGGTTCAGGGCGCCCGAACCGGCCTTGCCGCCGGTGCCGTGCCCCACGGTGGGCATATCCTCAATACTTCCCGTATGAATCGCTACTTGGGCCTTCGCCGCGATGAACAAGGCCAATTTCTGCTGCGCGTGGAGCCGGGCGTTGTGCTCTCGGAGCTGCGTAAGCAGCTGAGCAAGAAGGTACTGCCGACCGCTGGTTGGGACCAGGCATCGCTTGAGGCCTACGAGGAGTTCCAAGAGTCCCCCGAGCAGTTCTTTCCCACCGATCCCACCGAGGCATCTGCCTGTCTGGGTGGCATGGCGGCATGCAACGCCTCCGGCGCCCGCAGCTACGCTTACGGCCCCATGCGCCCGCATATCACGGGACTCCACGTCGCGCTGGCTGATGGCGATTTGCTTGAGCTTCAGCGCGGCGAGGCTTTTGCCCAGGACCGCCACCTGTCGCTCGTGACGGCAGCGGGCCGTACGCTCGAGCTCGATCTTCCCGGCTATACCATGCCCGAGACAAAAAATGCCTCAGGCTATTTCGTTGCGGACGATATGGACGCCATCGACCTCTTTATCGGCGCGTGCGGCACGCTCGGCGTCATTACCGAGCTCGAGATCGCCCTGCAGGCGGCACCTTCGGTCGTATGGGGTGTGAGTTGCTTTTTCGATAGCGAGGACAAGGCGGTGTCCTTTACCGATTCCGTGCGCCCTGTCCTGTCCCATGCGGCTGCCATCGAGTACTTCGATGCTGGCGCCCTGGATATTCTACGTCGTCAGCGTGAGCAGTCGACCGCGTTCGCCTCGCTGCCGGCGCTCGACAAAGAGGCCAAGGTCTGTGTCTACGTGGAGCTCGACTGCGACGACGAAGTTCAGGCGACTGAGGAGCTGTATCACTTGGGGTGGGTACTAGAGCTTGCGGGCGGCAGCGACGATGCGACATGGGTCGCGCGCACCGAGGTCGATCGCGAGTGCCAGCGGTTCTTCCGCCACGCGGTGCCCGAGAGCGTCAACATGCTCATCGACGAGCGTCGCCGCACCGACCCCACCATTACCAAGCTGGGATCGGATATGTCGGTGCCCAATGCACGCCTTGCCGATGTCGTGGCCCTCTATCGCCGCACGCTGGCCGAAAGCGGGCTTGAGTCTGCTGCCTGGGGGCACATCGGTAACAACCATCTGCATGTGAACATCCTGCCGCGCGATGCGCAAGACTACCGTCGTGGTGGAGAGCTCTTTGCCCAGTGGGCTTCCGAGGTCACGGCCATGGGCGGTGCCGTTTCTGCCGAACACGGCGTCGGCAAGATCAAGGCGGGCTTCTTGGAGACGATGTACGGCCACGAGGCCATGGTCGAGTCGGCGCGCCTCAAACTCCAGCTCGATCCTGCCGGCCAGTTGGGTCGCGGCAACCTGTTTACGGAGAAGCTCTTGGATGAACTCGTCCAGAAAGGGGGCGCGTGAAGATGAGTGATTTCCATATGGTGGTGTGCGTCAAGGCGGTGCCCGGAAGCACCGAGGTCAAGATGGACCCCAAGACCAATACTATCGTGCGTGATGGCAAGCAGGCGGTCATTAATCCCTTCGATGCAAGTGCCCTCGAATGCGCGCTGGCGCTGAAGGACGACTTTATCGGCTTTGGCATGGATGTGCGCGTGACGGTGGTGTCGATGGGCATCCCCGCGACCGAGTCGCTGCTGCGCGACTGCATCGCTCGAGGCGCCGACGACGCGCTGCTGCTGACCGATCGCGCCTTTGCAGGTGCCGATACCCTGGCGACCACCTATGCTCTCAAATGCGGCATCGAGGCACTCGACGAGGACTTCGACCTGCTCATCTGCGGCAAGATGGCGGTGGATGGCGATACGGCCCAGATCGGCCCCGAGCTTGCCGGTGCCTTTGAGATTCCCTGCGTGACCGACGTGAGCTGCGTGCAAAGCGCGGGCTTTACGACGTGTGGCTCGCTGGCGCTCGTTCACGGATGCGATGCCGGCGAGGAGACGGTGTGTCTTGAGATGCCGTGCGCGATGACGACTGCCAAGGAGATTGGCCAGTTGCGTATGCCGAGTATTGCCGGTATTCGCGCGGCGGAGGAGGCGGACGTGCGCGTGGTCAGTGCCGCCGACGTGAACGCCGACCCCGCGCGTTGCGGTCTTGCCGGATCACCGACGCAGGTCGTGCGCTCGTTTGTGCCCGACCGTGACCAAACGTGCGAGGCCGTTGAGGGAACGGCGTCCGAGCAGGCGGTAAAACTTGCCAAGATTATTGAGGGGATGGCATAGATGAGCGGGCTGATTATCGATAGCGAAGCCTGTATCGGCTGCGGTCGCTGCGTTCGCGCCTGCGCCTCGGGCGGCATTGTGGTGGAGGGTGAGCGCCCCAATCGCTGTGCCCGCGTAACCGACGGCTGTATCCTGTGCGGTGGGTGCGTCGACGCCTGCCCCGTCAACGCCATCTCAATTGAGCGCGACGAGGCCGCCGGCGCGGTAGACCTTGACGCATATCGAGACATTTGGGTCTTCGTGCAAACTGACAAGCACGATGCCGTGGCATCCGTGGCCTTCGAGCTCATGGGCAAGGGGCGCGAGCTTGCCGATGCACGCGGCTGTCGCCTGGTGGCGCTGATCGGCATAGGTTCCGAGGGCTCGCTCGAGGACCTCGAACACCTGGTTTGCGCGGGCGCCGACGAAGTCCTGGCCTGTCGCGACGAGCGCCTGCGTCAGAACGACGCGGAGGTCTACGCTCGCTTGATCTGCGATTTGGTAGCCGAGCGCAAGCCCGAGGCCATCCTGTACGGCGCGACCGCCTTTGGTCGCGAGCTGGCGCCCGGTGTGGCCGTGCGCTTGCAGACGGGTCTTACGGCCGATTGCACGGTGCTTTCTATGGATACGGAGACGGGTCTGCTGCAGCAGACACGCCCGGCGTTTGGCGGCAACCTGATGGCCACCATTATCTGCCCCAACCACCGTCCTCAGATGGCAACGGTGCGCCCCGGCATCTTTAAGGCGCCCGAGTTTGACTATAGCCGCTCCGGCACGATTACCCAGGTAGTGCTTGCGGATGATGCTAAGGCCCGTGTCGAGATCTCGATTCCCGCCGAGGAGCGGAGGCAGCAGGCCTCGATCGCCGATGCCGAGCGCCTGGTCGTGGTGGGCCGCGGCATTGGTTCCAAGAAAAACCTGCCGCTGATGCGAAGGCTCGCCGAGGCTCTGGGAGCCGAGCTTGGCTGCACGCGACCTGTCGTGGAGGCCGGCTGGTTGGAGTATCGCCATCAGATTGGCCAGACCGGCGTATCGGTTTCGCCCAAGCTTCTCGTGAGTATCGGTGTTTCGGGCGCCATCCAGCATCTTGCCGGCATCGGTGGGGCGGAGTGCATTATCGCCATCAACGAGGACCCGGATGCCCCCATTTTCGGCGCTGCCCAGTACAAGGTTGTTGGGGACGCCGTCGAGGTCGTCGAGGAGCTGCTGGCCCAGCTTGAGCGCTAGGCGCGCGCCAGCCAGTCGCGCATCTCGTCCTTTAGGCGGCTCCAGGTTGCCTGCGTGGCGGGGTCGGTAAAGGGCCGCGTAATGCCAAAGGGCGCGTCGAGCAGGCGGTGGATATCGCCCTGTTCGCGCGCCAGCGCGCGGCTTGCCGGATAGACGAGCTCAAACATAAAGCAGATGAGTCCCACCAGGTAGTCTGCGGGCTCGTTGCGTTCATCGCGTGCGACGCAGCGGTGCTCGTCAAAGGCGGCAAGTGTCGGCGACGAGAAACGGCTGCCGAGAAACGTCTTCTCGTCCACCTTGAGGATGGTGTCGACGGTGCTGTCGGCGATGGTGCGCATAATGTCGATCTTGTCACCATCGCGCACGATATCGCAGAAGCTTCGCGTGCGCACGTCGAGCTGCGCGGGTAGACGGAAATCGCTGTGATAGGCAATGCTCGCTCGGATGAGCTCATCTTCTGCCGGGTCATCGATAAAGTCGCGGATGCTCGTTACGGCGGGTGCATCGGCGGGATTCTCGCCAAAGAGGACCTCGATGCCCAGCGCTGCATGGCTCATGCTCTCGGCGTCCTTAAAGGTGTCCCAGCGTCGCAGCTGCTCAAAGCGGCCCATATCGTGTAGCAGGCCGCAAAGCCATGCCAGGTCAATATCTTCTGACGACCAGCCCTGCTCGCGCGCTACGGCATCGCATGCCTCGGCCACGTGGTATGTATGCTCGATTTTGAGCGCGATGCGTGGGTTGGTGGCGTCGTAGGCATCGGTGTAGCTTTTGAAGGCCGCGCGCGCCCGGTCTCGATCGATAGCTGTCATAATGACTTCCTAAAAAGTTGTGTCTTTCGATCCGGTGGCAATTGTAGGTGAACTCGGTTGCTGTCGGATGATGATTCTGCCGTGTCGCTACATGCGGCTCGGAGACTTTGTCAGGATGAGAAGCGTATGGTGCTCAAAATCGTTAGAACCGTCTGGCCAGTGATGCTTACCTATGTTGCAATAGGCGCGCCGTGCGGAATGATCATGGGGCAGACGGGAATGGAACCCTGGATGGTCTTTGCCCTGAGCAGCACGTTTGTGACGGGCAGCGGCCAGTTTATGATCTGCAACCTGTGGCTGGCGGGCGTGCCTGCAGCGTCGATCGTCGCGAGCGTTGCTGCCATCTCCTCGCGCTTTGCGCTTTACTCGGCATCGATCGCGCCGCATCTGACGGGTGCCTCGAAGCGTCAGACGCTGGCTGTTGCCGCGACACTTACCGAGGAGGCATATGGCATCTCGCTTGCCAAGTTGGTTGAAGGGGAGGATTGGGGCCCGCGCGAGTCCTTTGTGCTCAACGTGATCCTTATCGCAACATGGGGCGTATCGTGTACGACGGGCGCCATCGTCGGCGCCGTTGTCGATGTTCCCACCGCCATTGCAGCCTTTGTCTGCACCTCGCTCTTTATCTGCCTGCTCTTTTCGCAGCGGCTGTCGCGCGGCAACGTTGTCGCGGCGGTTTCGGGCGCGGTGTCCGTCGCCGTATGCAAGTTCTTGGGCCTCGTGAATATTGCCGTGCCGGCAAGCGTCGTGGTCGGCATTACCATTGCGCTGGCGTGCGATGCTGTATTTGACGGAAGAGGTGCCCGCGATGCCCGTTAACGAGTTCTTGGTTCTGTGGCTGTCGTCGTGGGCTGCTATCGCGTTCTTTCGCATCGCGCCGGCGTTCGCCTTGCGCGGGCGGACCCTGTCGCCCCGTATTACCGAGGCCCTGGGCTATATCCCGCCCGCTGCCTTTGCCGCGCTGGTCGCCAACGACTTGGTGAGTCCCGGCGCGTTCGACGCGGGGCTCTGGCCTGCCTTGGTTCCCTGGATTGCGGCCGCCGGCGTCGTGGTCGTGGCGGTCAAGACAAAATCGATGCTGTGGTGCTGCGTCTCGGGCATCGTACTCTATATCGTCTTGAGCCTTATATAGGGGTGGCGTCGCGGGCGCCGAATCTCGTTCCATCCCAACTTGTCGAGTTTTTCACCGAGCTGGTCTATTTCTTCTGGTACCATGGTCAAACTTTACTGTAGCAAAGCGTGACGTGGGCTTTTGTACCCCGTCAGCGGAAATGGGGGTTTCATGGCACAGGAAGCAACCGCCAACGAGCAAAAGAAATTCAAGGTCCCGCGCATCCCGGGCGACATCATGATTTATCCGATGATCGTCGGTCTTTTGCTCAACACCTTCTGCCCGCAGGTTTTTGAGATCGGCGGATTCTTTACGGCTGCCTGCCGCGGTGGCTCCAATACCATCGTCGCCGCGATCCTGCTGTTTGTGGGCGCCGGCATCAGCTTTAAGTCCACGCCGGGCGCTATCAAGACCGGCATCGTCGTGCTGATTCCCAAGCTGGTCGTCGCAGCGGCTCTCGGCCTGGGCGTGGCATATTTCTTTAACGACAACTTCCTGGGTCTGAGCTCCGTGTCTATCATCGGCGGCATCACGTTTTGCAACATGGCGCTCTATACGGGCATCATGGGCGAGTTCGGTGATGAGTCTGAGCAGGGCGCCGTCGGTATCCTGTTCTTTACGGCCGGCCCCGCCGTCACGATGATCATCCTCGGTGTTTCCGGCCTCGCCAACATTCCCATTGGCACCATTATCGGCTCCATCTTGCCACTCGTTATTGGCATGGTTCTGGGCAACCTGTTCCCGTTTATCAAGAACCTGCTGGTTCCCGGTGCCAATCCCGCGATTGCCGTCATCGGATTTCAGCTCGGTGCGTCCATGAGCCTGTCGAGCTTTATCGCCGGCGGTATTTCCGGCATCTTGCTGGGCCTTGTCACGCTGTTTGTCGTCGGTCCCATCACCTTTGCGTTCGAGCGTCTGTGCGGCGGCAATGGCAAGGCCGCTGTGGCTTGCTCCACCATTGCCGGCACGGCTATGACCACACCGGTTGCCCTCGCCGAGGTCGCACCGCGCTACGCCGAGCTTGCGCCCACCGCGTACGCTCAGATCGCCACCGCCGTTATCATCACGGCGATCATGGCTCCGATTCTGACTGGCTGGGTCGACAAGAAGTTCTGCCAAGGCAAGGAGGATCTGTCGCCTGTCGGTGTCGAGGCCATCGAGGAGGCCGTCGCGGCTGACATCGATGGCGAGTAGCAATCGATACCCATCAATGATGCCGGCGTGTGCAATTCGCGCCGTATGGGCGCCCGAACAGAAACTGTTTTGCAGTGATGTTCGGGCGCTCTGCTATTATCCCCTTTACCCCTGCGGAGTAAAGGGGTGTTTATTGCCCTGATTCGAATTGGGCGATTCTGACCACTTGGGTATTGAAGGGATGGCGCTAGTGGTTAAGGCACTCAAGATTGAGATATTCGTGCTATGCATGATTGTTCTTATCGGGCTTGCCGTGCGAAGTCGTCGCTCCTTGTTCTCGAGCACCCAGCAGCTATTGTTTAGCATGCTGGGCTACACCTCTGCCGCGTACATATTATTCGATATGATCTGGACGCTTTCGGACGGCGTGGACGGCACGTTGGGCATTGCTGCCAACTGGATTTCCAACGCGGTTTCGTTTTCGCTCTTTGCTATCGCGTGTCTCATTTGGTTTATCTATTCCGAGACGGTGCAGGGTTCTCGCCTTTTGACCTCGCGCTATAGGGTGGTGCTTGTAGCGTTGCCTACGGCTCTGGTGGTCGTGCTGGCGTTTACCAGTTACTGGACGCACGCCCTGTTCTATATCGATTCGCAGGGCGTGTATCGTCGCGGCTTTGCCTATATGATCCAGCCCATCGTCAGCTACTGTTACGTTATACATACGTCCCTGCATGCATTTGTGCAATCTCGCAGGGTCGAGAGCCTGCAGACGAAGGCCATCTATCGAACCTTGGCATTTTTCGCCATTCCGGCCCTGGTGGGCGGTACCTTTCAGGTCGTATACTCGGTGCCCGGCCTTTGCGTCGGCATAATGATTAGCATGTTGCTGCTCTACATCGTCTACCAGGAGCAGCTCATCTCGACCGACCCGTTGACTGGCCTCAACAATCGCAACCGTTTTGAGACCTATATGCTGTCGCTCTTCTCAAATGTGGATCAGGCCGAAGATGTGCATCTGCTCATGATGGACGCCGACGGCTTTAAGCAGATTAACGATCGCTATGGACATGTGGAGGGCGACCATGCCCTCCAGGTCATATCTGCTGCGCTCAAAGAAGTCTGCTCGGCGTCTGGTGGCTTTATCGCACGTTATGGCGGCGATGAGTTCGTGGTGCTTCAAAAGGCGACGGCGGAGCAGAATATCATGCATCTGTGCGCGGCAATCAACGACGAGCTCGCGCGCGCCGAGGTGCCGTATCTGTTGCGGATGTCCATCGGCTACGCAAGGGTTGGTGATGGCGTCGATACCTGGCAAGACTTGCTTCGCGCTGCCGATGCGGAGCTCTACCGTGTCAAGGCCGAGAAAAAGAAAGCTGGCATCCAGATACGCTAGATAAAGGGGTGCAAGCTTGCGTGCATGGCGGCCCTCGGCTCTCCGATGTACTCCATTAAGCTAAAGTGTGCGAACATCCTCCCTAAAAAGGTGAGCTCGCTAGGCCTTTTTGGGCCTGTTGACGATGATGATGCCGCCGCAGACCAACAGCAGGGCAACAAGTACGGTAACAGGGCTCGTGCCAGCGCCCTCGCCGAGCAGCAGAGCGCTCAACAGTACGCCAAAGACTGGATTCATAAAGCCAAAGACCGACACACGGCTGACGGGGTTGACGGCAAGCAGACGCGACCATAGCGAGTACGCGACGGCGGAAATGAGTGCCATATAGATAATGAGTGCGATGGCGGGGATGATCGCGGTGGGGGAGAGCGCGCCGCCCATCAAAAACCCGATGGCGGTAAGGACCAAACCTCCGACTAAAAACTGCCAGCCGGCGAGCAAGACGCCGTCATGCTTGCGCGAGAAGATGCCGATCAGGCAGGTCGAAAGAGCACCCGCGACAGTGGAGGCTAGGATAAAGCCCTCGCCATCGAGCCTGAAGCCAAAGGTGCCATCTGCGCCCGAGAGGTTGACGAGCGCGACGCCGGCAAAGCCCAGCGCACAGCCAAGCACCTTGGCCGTATTGAGCTTCTCGGTGTGAAATGCCAGGGCGGCAAAGAGGATTGCGAGGAAGTTGGCGCTGGCCTCGATGATGGAACTCGACATGGCGCTGGCGCGCGAGAGTCCCAGGTAGAAAAAGAAGTACTGCCCGATGGTCTGGAAGAGCGACAAGATGCAGATGGGCTTGATATCGCGCACTTGCGGAACGAGCGGACGGCGCTGGGCCACGCTCATGCCAACAATGACCAGCATGCCGGCAAGGGTGAAGCGCAGACCCGCGAAGAGCAGCTGCGAGGCGCTGTCGTGTGCGGGAATGCCAAAGAGGCCGTAGCCGATCTTGATGCAGGGAAAAGCCGATCCCCAGAGCGCGCAGCAGACGAGGCAGCCCAGGATGAGTCCGGGCAGGGTGGCGAGATACGGCTTGCGGCTTTCCATGATGTCCTTCCTGTATGCGCGAAGCAAAAAAGAACCCGCCACCGGATGTGTCGGTGGCGGGTGTTGTTACCCGAGGGGATTGTACCCGATGGGAAAGGTTTAAGCGAAGTAGGCCACGCCGCTCTCAAAGATCGGCATGAACTTATCGCCGGGGACATGCTCGGGCACGTTGCGGTACAGGTTGTCGCCGCGACGCTCGGCATGGCCCATCTTGCCCAGGACGCGGCCGTCGGGGCTCGTGATGCCCTCGATGGCGAGTGCGGAGCCGTTGGGGTTGACGGAGAGATCCATGCTGGGCTTGCCGTCCTCGCCCACGTACTGCGTGGCGACCTGGCCGTTGACGATCAGCTGGGCGAGCACTTCGTCATTGGCGACAAAGCGGCCCTCGCCGTGGCTGATGGCGACGGTGTAGGGGTCGTCCAGGCTGCACTGCGACAGCCACGGGGACAGGTTGGACGAGATGCGGGTGCGCACCAGACGGCTCTGGTGGCGACCGATGGTGTTGAACGTCAACGTGGGCGCATCGGGCGTGGCGTCGACGATGTCGCCGTAGGGCACCAGGCCGAGCTTGATCAGGGCCTGGAAGCCGTTGCAGATGCCCAGCATCAGGCCATCGCGGGCCTTGAGCAGGTCGCGGACTGCCTCGGTGACCTCGGGAGCGCGGAAGAACGCCGTGATGAACTTGGCAGAGCCGTCGGGCTCGTCGCCGCCCGAGAAGCCGCCGGGGATCATAACGATCTGGCTTGCACGGATGCGGCGGGCAAGCTCGTGGGTGCTCTCGGCGACGGCCTCGGGCGTGAGGTTGTTGATCACGAAGGTGTCGGCCTCGGCACCGGCGGCACGGAAGGCGCGGGCGCTGTCGTACTCGCAGTTGTTGCCGGGGAACACGGGGATGATCACGCGCGGGCGGGCGATCTTGGCGCCGCCGTACACGTGGATATCCTTGGCGCGGAAGTCGATGGTCTCGACCTCGGGGGTCTCGCCGGCGCTGCGGTAGGTGAAGACGCCCTCGATGCCGCTCTCCCAGGCCTCCTGGAGCTCGGCGAGCTCGATGACCTCGGAGCCGGTGTCGATGACATAGCCCTCGACGGTGGTGCCCAGGGGCTCGACGACAACGCCGTCGGCGACCTCGGGCAGCTCGGCATCCTCGGCGAGCTCGACAATAAAGCTGCCGTAGAGCGGGGTGAAGAGGCTCTCCACGTCTACATCCTCGGCAAGCTCGATACCGATCTGGTTACCGACGCACATCTTAAAGAGGCTCTCGGCGCCGCAGCCGTAGCCGGGCGTGGAGACGGCCAGGGCGTCGCCGGTAGCGGTGAGCGCCTCGACGGCGTCAAACGCTGCGAGCAGCTGCTGAGCATCGGGGCGGTAGTCCTCGCCATAGATGGCGGGGGCGATGCGGACGACGCGGTGCGTGAGGCCCTTGAACTCGGGCGAGACGGCGCGGGCGGCCTTGCCCACGGCGACGGCGAAGCTGATCAGGGTCGGCGGAACGTTGAGCTCGCCGGCCTCGTCCTCAAACGAACCGCTCATGGAGTCCTTGCCGCCGATGGCGCCGGCACCCAGGTCGACCTGGGCCATAAGGGCACCCAGGACGGCAGCCATGGGCTTGCCCCAGCGCTCGGCCTCGGTGCGCAGGCGCTCGAAGTACTCCTGGAAGGAGAGGTAGGTGCGCTTGTGCTCAAAGCCGGCGGCAACGAGCTTGGCGATGGACTCGACCACGGACAGGTAGGCGCCCGCAAACTGGTCGGCCTCCATCAGATAGGGGTTGAAGCCCCATGCCATGGCGCTCGCCGTGGTGGTCTCGCCGTCCACGGGGAACTTGGCGACCATGGCCGAGCTCGGGGTGAGCTGCGTCTTGCCGCCAAAAGGCATAAGCACGGTCGCGGCGCCGATGGTGGAGTCGAAGCGCTCGGAAAGGCCCTTGTTGGAAGCGACGTTGAGGTCGGTGACGAGCGAGGTCATGCGCTCGGCGAGCGTGGTACCGGCCCAGCTGGGCTGCCACACACTGCGGGCGCAGACGTGGGCGACCTGGTGCTTGGGCGCACCGTTGGAGTTGAGGAACTCGCGGGACAGATCGACGATGGCGACGCCGTTCCAGGCCATGCGCATGCGCGGCTCGGCGGTAACCTCGGCGATAACGGTCGCCTCCAGGTTCTCCTCGGCGGCGTAGCCCATGAACTCCTCGACGTCACCGTCGGCGACGGCGCAGGCCATGCGCTCCTGGGATTCAGAGATGGCGAGCTCGGTGCCGTCAAGACCGTCGTACTTCTTGGTCACGGTATCAAGGTCGACATACAGGCCGTCGGCAAGCTCGCCTACAGCGACCGAGACACCGCCGGCGCCAAAGTCGTTGCAGCGCTTGATCATCTTGCAGGCGTCCTCGCGGCGGAACAGGCGCT
>UREE01000028.1 GCA_900546825.1 uncultured Collinsella sp.
TGCCGCGCGGTCGAGCATATCGACCGGACCGTCGAGCGTCGAGAGCGCCTGCGCCAGCACTCGCTCCATACAATCTTCCACCGCGTTGAGCGTCACGAGCTCTTGGGGCACCACGGCAGACGTGCGGTTGCGCACACGCGCCACAAACTCAAGCGTCGACAGGTACACATCGCCAAAGGGCGCGTAATCGCCCTGGTAGCCGCCGCAAAGCGCCGGCGCCGCCAGCGCGTACTCGGTTTTGGACAGCGGGCTCAGCGCCATCGCACCCAGCTCGAGCGCCGTGTCCTCCAGCATGAGGCCCAGCGTGCGCGAGCGCAGACGCTCGGCATCGCCCGCCGACACGTCGCGATCGAGCACACGCGCCGCATCCGGTGCATCGCGCTCGACGGTGCGAATGTGCAGACGCTCGGCGATGGCGCGGACGGCGGCACAGCGGGCAGCCTCGGCCTCTTCCTGCGCCGGCGTAAAGATACGGTTGCGCCCCAGCACCAGGCCAATCACATTACGCGGGCCCAGAGCGTCGACGGTCAGCGCCGCCAGCAGGGACGACGGCAAGTCGCCCTCGAGTGCCACCACAGCACGCGACGCACCGTGGGCTCGGGCGTTGTCGCGCACGGCGAGCACCAGCGCCTGCCACAGCCACTCCTCGGAACGGAACTCGGGCAGTTCGTGATCTTCCAGGGCATCGAGCATCACGCCGCGCTGAATCTCCTGAACCAGCAGGCTCTCCTCAAAACACGGCGCCTGGACCACCACGCGACCACAGTCGTCGAGCACAAACGAACCGCCGGTATACACCGACTCGTCATAGGCACCGACCGGCGCCATGCAGGCAAACCACACGCTGCGCTTGGATGCGATCTTGCGGTAGGCGCCGCTGCGTACGGCGGCAATGGCGGCAGTCTCGCGGTCGGTCATGTCAAACGCGTTGAATTGGAAATACGCAATGAGGTCAACACCGGTCGGCAACATCTCGAGTTCGCGGTCCAAGTCAAAAATCACGGCGATGCGCACGCCGTCCACGTCGAACACCGGCGGCGCCCAACGCGTGTCGTTGTTCTCACCACGCTGCAGGGCAATGCTCGAACGCGCCGGCACCACATGACCGTCCTTGAGCATCATGTAGTCGAGCAGCGGCTGGCCCTCAAACGAAACCGCCGCGGGCACGATGCAAATCATGTCAAGCTCCTGGATACGCTCGGCGACACCAGTCAAGCCGGCAAGCATGTCGTGCTCAAAGTCGGCAGTGCCCACCAGGCCCCCGGGCATGGCGCCCATAAAGAGCGGAGCCGGAACGCACAGCACGCGCGCCCCGCGCTCGTGGGCCAGACGAGCCTGGTCCTCGATGCGGCCGCAAATGCCCTCAATATCACCCAGGCGCATATCGATCTGTGCAAGCGCGAGCTTCATGGCTCAGCCCTTTCCGTCGTAAACCATCGAAATCGTAGTAAAAGCGCCGGCCGCATGATGCAGTCGGCGCTCGCATGTGCATATGCTAGCTATGATACCCCGAGCGGGGGCGCGCTCCTAGAATGTCGCGGACCACAGCCCGTGCAGGTTGCAGTAGGCATAGACGGTACCGGTCTTGGAACCGCCGGCAAAAAACGTCGCGGGCTTCATGCCGGGCTCAAGGTAATGGACCTCTAAGCGGCCCTCGGCCTCAAGGGCGATCCACTCAATATAGTGCTCGGGCAGGCTGGGGTGCTCGACCGAGCCAACGCGTGCGCGAATCACGTGACCGTCGCGCTCGGTCTCGACAACAGGCACGTGCTTCTCGTGCGCCGCGTCCTCAGTGTTTGCGGTCAGTTCCGTGCAACCGGCAGGGGTTGCAACGTCGTTGCCAAGGGCGGCAATGAGCTTACCGTCGGGGTCCTTAAAGAATTTCGCCATGATGTTCTCCTTTGCTGACGTGCCAATGTTCTTGATGGTTCTTATGCCCAAAGGCAGACAAACCATCCACGGCATTGCAAATGAACACATAACGGGCGGGGACGATGGGGCAGCGTGCGCTATCCGCCCTGGCGGCCCCACCCGAGCGGGTTAGCGCCCGTCGCCGCCCAGCAGCGCCAGAACATCTTCGCGGGTAAACAGCGCCGAGGAGATGCCGTCGCCGCCGAGCACGCTGTTGACCAGGTCGCGTTTGGACTCCTGCATCTGCATGATGCGCTCCTCGATCGTGTCCTTGGCGATGAGCTTGTACACGGTCACGGTATGTTGCTGGCCAATACGATGCGCGCGGTCGGTCGCTTGGTCCTGCGCCGCCACGTTCCACCACGGGTCGTAGTGGATGACCACGTCGGCCGCCGTCAGGTTAAGGCCCACGCCGCCCGCCTTGAGCGAAATCAAAAAGACCGGAACCTCGCCCGCTTGGAACTGCGCGACCATCTTGGCGCGGCTCTCCTTAGACGAAGCGCCCGTGAGCTTAAGGAAGGCGATGTCCTCCTTGGCCAAGCGCTTACCGATGATATCGAGCATACCTGTAAACTGGCTGAACAACAGGATGCGATGCCCGCCGTCGAGTGCGCCGTGCACGAGCTCCATACACGTATCGAGCTTGGCGCTCCCCGCCTTGTAATCCTCGTAGTGTAGACGCGGGTCGCAGCAGATCTGGCGCAGCTTGGTGAGCTCGGCGAGCACCTTGAGCTTGTCCTTCTTAAACTCCCCAGCCTCGCGGTGCTGCACCTGCTGGGCGATGCGGTCCTGGTTGGCCAGGTAGAGCTTGCGTTGCTCGCCGGTAAGCTGTGCCATCACCGTGTCTTCGATCTTTTCGGGCAGGTCGGCCACCACGTCTTCCTTAACGCGACGCAGCACAAACGGCGACACGAGCGCCTGCAGGCGAGCGGCGCTATCGCCCTCGGCATGCTCGACGGGGCTCTCAAAGCGCTTGGCAAACGACTCGCGCGTCCCCAAAAGGCCCGGCATCAAAAAGTCGAAGATGCTCCAGAGCTCGGACAGGCGGTTTTCGATGGGCGTGCCCGTCAGGGCAAAGCGCACGCCGGCAGGCAGGCGCTTGGCGGCGCGCGCCACCTGCGTGAGCGGATTTTTAATGTACTGGGCCTCATCGAGCACCACGCGGGCAAAATCCTGCTCGACGTACTCGTCGATATCGCGCCGCATAAGGTCATACGACGTCACGACCACGCTATGCTCGGCCACGCCGGCGATCTGCACGCGGCGTTGAGCCTTGGCGCCCACAATGGCGCACACATCGAGCGACGGGGCAAAGCGCTCCAGCTCGGCAGTCCAGTTGTACACGAGTGAGGCCGGGCATACCACGAGCGTGGGCTTGGTGTCCCCCGCCTCCACGCGCGCCAGAATATGCGCAATCATCTGGAGCGTTTTGCCCAGGCCCATGTCGTCGGCCAAGATGCCGCCAAGGCCCAGGTGTTCGAGCGAGCCGAGCCACTGGTATCCGTCGACCTGGTAGCCGCGCATCGTTGCCTTGAGCGATGCCGGCACCGTAAAGTCCATCTTGCCGAGCGTATCCAGGCGCTCGACGGTACGGCGGAACGCAGCGTCGCGATCGGCCTCGAGCGCCGGCGTGCGTGCGAGCATGCTGTCGACGAACAGGGTACTCGACGCGGGAAGCGACACGCCGTCGAGCAGGTCGACGGCATCGACACCCAGGTCCTCGGCAAGGCCAAACGCGGCGCGCGCCCCCTCGTCCAGGCGAATGATGTCGCCGGACGTAAGGCGCGCAAACGTTTGATGGCGCTTGTACGAATCGAGATAGACGGCAAGGTCCGCGGCCGAAAGCCCGCTCGCGCCCAGCTCGACATCGAGCAGATTGCTCTTAACGGTCGCACGAACCGAGAGCTTGGGCGCGGGGCGGACCGAGATCTGGCGCAGACGGTCGCTAAGCATGACCTCACCCAGCTCGGACAGGGCGGACAGGCCCTCGGTCAGCAGGCAGAACAAGCGGGCGTCATCGCGCTCCTCAAACGCCAGACCGCCCTCGTAGAAATCGAAGTACAGGGCCGCCGTATCCATAACGCGAAACTCCGCCACCTCGTCGCGGGGTGGCACACCGGGGCGCTGCTCTTCGAAGGGGCTGCCCGGAGCGCCCAGGCCAAAGAGATCCGCCGACCAGTCACCGTAGGTAACCGTAATCTTGCAGGTCACGAGCCCATCGTCGACGCCGATTGCCATGGCAAAGCTCGGCTCGGGCGCCACGGTATCGAGCGCAGCGGGCGCGGTAAGGTCGGTATAGTCGCGCAAAATGGGCAGCGCCATACGGCAGAACTCCCCCACCTGCTCGGCGGCGATATGGGCGGGCGTGCGGCACGGCAGCAAGCGCGACAAAAAAGGTGCGGCATGCTGAGCAAATGCAGCGTCGGTACGGCGCGCGCGGCGCGTGTCAACCAAGTAGGCGGCATCGCCCGACGCAAAGCAGTACATATCGGCGGGCAGGCGCAGGTCATAGCTACCACCAGCCGCCGGCGCGATTTTGGCGGCAAGCAGCGGTGGACGCTTAGCGGATGCCCCGTCCTCCCCTTGCGGAGACAGCTCAACCGCCACGTCGTAGGTGCGATGCGTCGTCATCCCCCGCGACCAGGCGGGCTCAAAGGAGATGGTCTGGCCGCGCAGCAGGTCCAGCACATATACGATGCTATGCTCGGACAGCGGCAACTGACGCTCGGCAACAAAACCGCTGCGGACAAAGTCGTACGACGCCGAACGCGAGCTTGTGATGTCATCGAGATAGGCAACTGTCGTCGCAACAAGGTTGAGCAGCTTTGCCGATGTTTCGTCAAAGGCCTCAGGTGAATGGACAAACGTGAGCTTCTTGCCATAGGAGAACGTGCCGCCGCGCACGTAGGCATCGGCCATGCCGTCGATGTCCTTGACCACGTAGGAGACCGATCCACAGCGAATGCGGAACTCGAGCGCCCAGCTAAAGCGGTCAGCGAACAGCGGATTGTAGTACGGCACCAACGAGGGCTCCAACGCCGCTTTGGGGGCGTCGGGATCAACGGCACCGGCAAGCTTGCGGCGCATGCTCGCCAGCTCATCCATGCGCGCGTCCGAAAGATCGGAAAGCGCCGCCACAAGGCTCGGGCTCGTGGGGACGGGCGCCGGGAAGGGAAAGTTGGGGTTGACGGCCGGCGCGGCGGACGCGGCGCGCGCGGGCTGTTTCGGCTGCGCCGTAAACGTGCGAACCGGCGTGCGCAAACCTTCGACGGGCTCGGCGCCGCTGGCATCCAAATACGCCAGCGCCGTGGCAATAGCGTGCTTACACATACCGGGGTAACGATAGGCGGCGGGACAATCGCAGTCGTAGTCGATCACCTCGTGCTCGTCCATGTCAAGCGCCACGTGCGTCTTGTACAGGTCGCCGCGCGAGCCGCGCACCGAGCCCTCAACCGTCACGTTTTTGGAGAAGCGCGAGCCGCTGTCCTCGATCGACAGCACGGCGCCGTTGAGCATGAGCGAACGCCCCTTCATAAAGGTGCCGCTCAACGCCGCCTCTTTGCGAAGCGCCTGCACAAACGTCCCCTGCGCCATCACTTCCTCCAATCTCACCCGGGGTAGCTTAGATCACCGTCACGCGGCCCTGGTTACCCACAATGGCCTTGGCCTCGGCCAGCAGCGGAATCGAACGCGCGTTGACCTTGGCAGGTACCTCGGCACGCAGCACGCGCCCGTCCACCTGCTCGATAAAGATCTCCACGCGGTCGCCGCCCGGGTTAGCGGTGAGCACCGTGGCCAGGCGCGCCATATTGCCCTGGCTAAAGCGGCTGTTGGGCACCATGACCTCAAACACCTTGGGCTTGTTGTTCTCCTCGTTGAGCTCGAGCGGCACGATCTCCTGCGCGATGATCTGGTCGCCGCGGTCCGAGCGCTCGAGTTTGCCCTTAATGCGCACAAAGGCATCGGACAGCTGCGCGCCGGTCTCGGGATCGACCTCGCCGTACAGGTACCCCTCGGCCTCTTTATAGGTCTTGGGGAACACGACGACGGTGGCCTCGCCTTCCATGTCCTCGAGCTGCACGATGCCCATGGGGTCACCGTTTTTGGTCACGCGTTTGGACACGCTCGAGACCATGCCGGCCCACCACAGCGCCTTGCCCTCGGGAATCTCCTGGTTGATGGTGCCGCCCGTAGGATTCTGGACTTCGTAGCCGGTATCGATCTGCGAGAACGAGAAGTCGCGCGCCTTGGCTAGTGCATACTCAAACGGGCGCAGCGGGTGGTCCGAGACATAGATGCCCAGAACCTCCTTCTCCTGGCTCAGCTTAAGGTGGCGGTCCCACTCCTGACCATCCGGATCGGGCACGCTCACCTCAAAGCCCGAGCCCTCAACGTCGCCAAACATATCAAAGAACGACGTCTGACCGCTCGCGCGATCCTTCTGGCGCTTCACCGCGGCATCGATGATGTTCTCGGGGTTGTTCTTATCCACAAAGTGCATCATCTGGCGACGCGGATACCCCGTGGAGTCGAAGGCGCCTGCCTTGATGAGCGATTCGATCACGCGGCGGTTGGCCTGGCTCGAGTCCACGCGCTCGACAAAGTCGTGCAGCGTCTTAAACGGGCCGCCCGCCTCGCGCTCGGCGATAATCGCCTGCGCCACGCCGGTGCCCACGCCGCGGATGCCGGCCAGACCAAAGCGCACGCCCTCCTTGGTAGCCGTGAACTCGGTACCGGACTCGTTGACATCTGGCGACAGCACGGGGATGCCGTCGTGACGGCATGCCGAGACGTAGTGCACGATCTTGTCGGTCTTGCCCGTATAGGACGTCAGAACGGCCGCCATGTACTCGTGCGGATAGTGCGCCTTGAGCCACGCCGTCTGCATAACCAAGATGGCGTAGCCGGCGGAGTGCGACTTGTTGAAGGCGTAGGACGCGAACTCGAGAACATCGTCCCAAATCTTCTGGGCGACCTCGCGCGTATAGTTGTTCTTGATGGCGCCGTTCATCCAGTGGTCGTAGGTGGTCTCGTCGGAGCCATCCTCCCAGTGGAGCACCGTCGACGTGAGCAGCTTGATTTTCTTCTTAGCCACGGGCTTACGGATACGCGAGTCCGATTCGCCCTTGGAGAAGCCGCACATCTCGACGGAGATGAGCATAACCTGCTCCTGGTAGACCATGGTGCCGTAGGTTTCGCCCAGGATGTCGTCCAGGCGGTCGTCGTAGGAGACCGCCGGCTCCTTGCCGTTCATACGGTTGATGTAGGACGAAACCATGCCGGCGCCCAGCGGGCCCGGGCGGTACAGGGCGATCAATGCTACGACGTGCTTGTACTCGGTGGGCTTCATGTTCTTGATCGTGGCCGTCATGCCGGCGGACTCGACTTGGAAGACGCCGGCGGTGTGGCCGGAACCCATGAGCTTAAAGATCTCGGGATCGTCAAAGGGAATCTCTTCCTCTTTGATGTCGATGCCGAAGTTCTTTTTGATGTTTGCCTTGGCCTTGGAGATAACAGTCAGCGTGCGCAGGCCCAAGAAGTCCATCTTGAGCAAGCCCATGTCGGCAACGGTATGGCCCTCGTACTGGGTAATCTCGACGCCGCCCTTGGTGTCGAGCTTGGTGGGCACGTGCTCGTTGACGGGGTCGCGGCAGATCAGAACGGCGCACGCATGCACGCCCTCGCCACGGGTGAGGCCCTCGATTGAGAGCGCCGTGTCGATGATGCGGCGGGCGTCGTCGTCCTTTTTATATGCCTCGGCAAAATCGGGGTTAAACAGGTCCTCTTTGCCGGGTTGCTTTTCGAGCACCTGCTTGAGCTTGACCTTGGGGTCGCTCGAGACCATCTTGGACAGACGCTGGCCCATGTAGACCGGGTAGTCCAGGACGCGAGCGGCGTCGTTGATGGCCTGCTTGGCCTTAATGGTCGAGTAGGTGATGACGTGGGTGACCTTCTCGGGGCCGTAGAGCTGGCGAACGTGCTCCACGACCTCGAGGCGCCGCTCATCGTCGAAGTCCATATCGATATCGGGCATCTCGGTACGCTGCGGGGACAGGAACCTCTCGAACATCAGACCGTTCTCGAGCGGGTCGAACGCGGTGATGTTCATGGCGTAGGCGACGATAGCGCCGGCGGCCGAGCCACGGCCGGGGCCGACGCCGATGCCGTTGTCCTTGGCCCATTGCACGTACTCGGCAACAATCAAGAAGTAGGCGGCAAAGCCCTTGTCGCAGATGACTTTGTATTCGTACTCAAAGCGCTCTTTGATGTTGACGCCACCAATCTCGCGCGTGGCCCAGTCGTCGCCGTAGTGCTGGCGCAGGCCCTTCTCGCACTCGCGGCGGAACTGGCTCTCGTGCGTCTCGCCGGGATCGAGCAGCGGGAAGCGCGGCAGGATGATGGAGTCCCAGTCCAGCTCAACGTAGCACTTGTCGGCGATCTCGAGCGTGTTGTCGCAGGCCTCGGGGCAATACGGGAACATCGCCCGCATCTCCTCCTCGGTCTTCATGTAAAACTCCGAGCCAGTCATGCGCATGCGGTTAGGGTCGTCGACCTTGGCGTTCATGCCAATGCACATGATGACGTCCTGCACGGGCGCGTCCTCGCGGCGCAGGTAGTGGAAGTCGTTGGTGGCGATGACCTTGACGCCCACCTGCTTGGCGATATCGATGAGCGTACGGTCCATCTGCTCGTCGGTCAGACCATTGTCGGTAGTGATGCCGTGTTCCTGGATCTCGATGTAAAAGTCGCCGGGTTCGAAGGTATCGCGGAAGGTCTCGGCCCACTTGATGGCGCCCTCCATGTCACCGCGGTCGATGTATTTGGGGATGATGCCCGCGATGCAGGCGCTCGTGCAGATCATGCCCTTGGCGTGGCGGCGCATGTTGTCGAGCGTCACGCGCGGCTTATAGTAAAAGCCCTGCACGGCGGCCTCGGAGACCGTCTGCATCAGGTTGACGTAGCCCTCCTGGTCCTTGGCCAGAAGGATCATGTGGTAGAGCTCGGGCTTATGGTCGCGGGCAAGCGTCTCGTCCGGCGTAAAGTAGACCTCGCAGCCAAAGATGGGCTTGATGACCAGAGGCGGCTTGAGCTCGTCGATGTTGCCCTTCTCGTCCCACATGGCCATGTCCTTCACATACTGGGCATGCTCGCGCGGGCTGGACTCGGGATCGGGCTCCACCAGCTCGTCGCGGCGGTCCTTTTCCAAGAAGGCCTTGTCGTGGCTCCAGGTTTTGTACTCGGGCGTGTTGTGGTTGACGGCGTCGCAGGCCAGCGCCAGGTCGGGTACGCCATACATGTAGCCGTGGTCGGTAATGGCCACGGCGGGCATGCCCAGCTCAACGGCACGATTGACCATATCCTGGATACGGGTTGCGCCGTCGAGCATGGAGAAAACAGTGTGATTGTGCAGATGGACGAATGCCATGTGATGAGCTCCGATGCGGGTTCGTGTTCTGACTGAACGATTTTACCCCACGGCACGGACAGCGCCCGAACCTAGCCAAACCCACACGGCTCCTATTGAGTTGCGGTGAAATGCGGACTGTTTGGCGGCTTTTTTGGCCAAAACAGTCCGTATTCCACCGCAAGTTATTGAGGGCTAGAAGTTGTAGGTGACTACTTGAGGTTCGGCGGGGTCGACGAAGATGGCTGGATTCGCCTGCTCAACGCGGACGAACTTGACGGTCACGGCCTCAAAGCCCGCCTTGTGCAACACATCGGCGTAGACGCGCGCCTGCAGGGCGTGCTTCTCCTGCAGCTGTTCCGGCGTCTCGTCCGGTGTGCCGCCCGTCTTGTAGTCGATGACCAGCGCGCGTGACGAATCCGCCGGGTTCGTCGCCAAAGCGTCGATGGCGCCCTCGGCATATGCACCATAGCGAGCGATGTCCTCGTCCTCGCAGCCCAGCGAAAAGAACGGCACCTCGGCGCGAACGCACGGCCACGCGAGCAGGTCGGCACGAACAGCCGACTTGAGCCAGCGGTCCAGAGCAACGTCGAAGCGTTCGCGCTGCTCCGGCGTCAGGTGCCACAGACGCGCCAGTGCATCGGCACGCTCAGCGGGCAGCGCATCGGCACCCATCTCGATCAGCCACTGGCAGGCAGCATGGAAGGCCGAGCCCAGCGCCATGGGATTGCCGGTGGGCTCGACAGCAGCCACGTCCGTATCCGTCATCTCCGAGCCATCCGACTCCGCATCATCGCCAGCCTCGTCCATGGGAACACGCGTCTCGGCGGCACGGTCCTCGGCCTCGGCATGGAGCGCCGCGGCGATCGACGAATAGCTGTACGAATCACGCGCCGGATACGAGCAGGTGCCCATGCGCACGCCCACCGTCTGGGGATACACGAGCTCAAACGAATCGGGCTCGGGGTCGGCGGGGCCGGGCGCGACCGGGCGATCGGCGGCAGCATCGGCACCCTCCGCCTCCGCATCACCGCGAACGAGCCTACCCTCGGCATCCAGTGAAGCGTTGGCCTCAAACGCCTGCTCGCCAAACGTAAAGTCCGCCAGCGAGATAAGCTCGTAGTCGCCCGGCTTGGAGTTGTCGAACACCAGGCGGTCGGCATCGAGCTGCGGCATGTCCAAGCCGTCCGTCGGCAGAATACGGCGCAGCACGTCGTAAGTCAGATCGGTCTCGACGTCGAAGGTCGGCGCGCACAGCTTGCCGCGGCTCACGCCGGCATCCATCGCCAAGATCACCAGCTCACGCGCTCGCGTCATGGCGACATAGAGCAAACGAGCCCGCTCCTCGAGCGAAAGCTGCAGGTCGTCGTTGCGCAGGCGAGCAAATGCCTCGGCGGGAGAACCCGTCGCACAGACGTCCTCCATGAGCTCCGGCGGCAGCCACAGCGACGTACCCTTGCCCTTAAACGCATGCTCAAACTGCTTTTTGACGTCGTCGCCCTTCACGAACGTGCCGTCCGCGAGTTTAACGCCGTCGAAGCGTGCCGGCAGCGCCACGACCTGCGCTCCGCCCTCGACACGCCCCATCTGAGCCGCACCGGACGATTTGCGCACGCCAAAACACTCGGCAACCGCCACGACCGGATACTCCAGACCCTTGGACGCATGCACCGTCATGATGCGCACCGCGCCGTCGCCCTCCTCGTTGAGCGCGCCCGGGGCCTCCTTGCCCGCCAAGAAGCGGTCGAAGGCGAGCGCGATGGAGCGCGGAGAATTGCCGAGCTCGGCCTCTGCCTCGGCCACGGCGTCGAGCGCCTTGAGCACGTTGGCGGCGATGGCCTTGCCCTCGGGGCCACGCTGCGCCAGACGCACGAACCAGCCGGAGGCATTGACCACGTCGCGCGCGATGGCGGCGAACGAATCGCGTCCCACGCGACGAAGCGCGTAGCGCAGCACCTCGCGGGCGCGCGTTACGAGCGGCAAGCCCTGCAAACCCGGCACATCGGAATCGCTCATGATGCCCGCATCGATGTTGCGACGCGACGTCTCGCCCGTTTGCTCGTCGAGTTTGGTCGCCAGCGCCAGGAACTCCTGGGCGCCGAGTGCAAACATCGGCGAGGCCAGCAGTGGCATAAAACCCTGCGCCGTATCGGCCGGATTGGCAAGCGCGCACACCAGGGCGCGCACCGTCTGCACCTCGGCAGCTTGGGCAAAGACTGAGCCGCCCGCGATGACGCAGTCGAGCCCCTGGTCGCGAAACGCCTGTGCGTAGACATCGGCATTGGTCATGCGCCCCAGCAGCAGTACCATGCTGCCCTGGGGCTGTTTTTTATCGGCAAGCGCGCGGAAACGTTCGGCAATCGCACGAGCTTTCGCCTGCGTTCGCTCCTGTGTGCTGCCACCGGCAACGAAGACCGCCTGGCGGCGCGATGCCTTTGCCTTGAGCTTGTCCTTGCGTTTGTCGCTCGGTTCAAGATCCAAGAACCCCTGCATCAAACCACCGGTGTCGCCGTCAAAGACGCGTGCCACATAGCGCAGCACCTCGTCGTGGCTGCGGAAGTTGCGCACAAGTTTGACGAGCTCGCCGGCGGGGGCATCGGATGCGGCAGCCGTCTCGGGCGCAGCAGAGGAGCCCACTTTGCGCTCCTGGCGGCGGAAGACCTCAACCTCGGCGCCACGGAAGCGGTAGATCGACTGCTGCGCATCGCCCACGGTACACAGCGCACGCTCACCCGCGCCGGTCAGGTAACGGATCAGGTCAACCTGCATCTGGTCGGTATCCTGGAACTCATCGATCATGACCATCTTAAAGCGGCCCTCATAGGCTGCTCGAATAGCCGGGTAGTCGCGCAGCGCCTCGTACGCCATGCGCAGCAGGTCGTTGTTATCGAGGGCAGACTGGCCGGCCTTCAGTGCGCGGTACTCAGCCTCTACAGAGCGGGCCAAGTCCACCAGTGCATCGAGCGCCGGGCCACCGCAGGCAAGCACGATATTGATAAATGCATCGGCGGCCTCGGCCTTGAGCAGCTCGACCTGCTCCTTGGGGAACGCCTTGCTCGCCCGCGGCATGGTGCACGACATCATGAGCCGCGCCGCATCCTCCATGGTTTTACCGCTCGCCTCAAACGCGTCGATGGCGTCGAGTGCCACTTGTGCCTTCTCGGTCGCGGCCTTGCTCGCACCCAACGCCGCGCGATAGGCGTCGGCAAGCGCCGAAGTGTCAGCCTGGCCGCGCGCCACGCACACATCGTCCATGCCGCCCGGCAACTGGCTCGAGAGCTCCAGCAGGTCGCGTACCAGACCCTTGATGGTCGTGCCGGCGCCAAAGGGGCCGCCCTCGCCCGCCATGGGATACCAGGCGTAGAGGGCCTTGAGCGATGCCGCGAGCTCGGGGGCGGCATCGGGTGCCGTCGCGCGACCCAGCACATGCTCAACAGCCTGGTCCATAAGCTCGTCGGTATCGATGAGCACCGTGAACTCGGGATCGATGCCCAGCTCCAACGCGTGCGCGCGCAGGATACGCGAGCACATGCCGTGAATGGTCGAGATCCATGCGTCGTCGACGGTCAGGGCCTCCTCGTCCATGCCCTCGTCGATGAGCGCGCGGCGCACGCGGTCACGGATCTCGGCCGCGGCATCTTTGGTAAAGGTAATGGCGAGCACCTGGTCCAGATGCTCAACGAACGGACCGGATTCGGGCGAGAGCGCGTAGACGATGCGGCGCGTGAGGGTAAAGGTCTTGCCCGAACCGGCGCCCGCCGAGACAAACAGCGGACGGTCGAGCGTCTTGACGATCTGCAGCTGTTGCGGCATCAAGGTCGAAAGATCCATGGTCTACACGTCCCTCCTTACAAACGTTCCTTCATGGTTATACGAGCAGCGCGCATGCGCGGCCTGCGTCGACGCCGGGTCGACAGCAGCCACGTTGCCCGCCTCGAGTTCGCGCAGGCGCTCGGCGATACCGGTCTCCACGCGATCGAGCAGCGCATCGAAGTCCATGTTGCCGCCCTCGCCGGGAAAGCCCTTCTTAAGCCCCGGGATGCGACCGTCGCCGCGCTCTTCCTCGAGCAGCTCAGCGCTCGCGGCACCGCGCAACGCCGGCTTGCCGCCCTTGGTCGAAAAGTAGAGCGCCGCGCGGGTGTCCAAATCCAGCGCCCGGCGCATGGCCTGGGCGTAGATGAGCGTTTGGGTATGTGGCGGTAGCCACCGCGGGTCGTCGATGGCAGCCTCACCCGATTCCTCGTCGCGCACCGTAGGGTCGGCGAGTTTAAACTCCTCAACGCCCGTGCGATGCTTGTAGTCGATTACCACGGCGCGATTCTCGGCGTCCACGTCCACACGGTCGATGCGCCCGCCAAGCGGCCAGCCGGCATACTCAACGTTAAGATCGTTAAAGGCAAACTCCAGGTAGCGCGGAGCAAAGGGGGCCAGCGCCTCGGCTTCATAGGCAAGCACGCCCTCCAGCTGCGGCAGAATCTCGGCCACCTGGCGCTCCTCCACCGGAGAGAGCGGCACGAGCGGGCCCTCGTTGCCACGCTTGGAGGCATGCTCGGCCAAGGTCTCGTCAAAGACCTCGCGCAGCAGCTCCTGAGCACGTGGCAGATTCTCGGGCGTCACGCGTTCCATGCCCTCCTGGGGCAGACGGGCGTGCAGGTGCTCCAACACGTCGTGGACAAAGTTGCCCTTCTCCATATTGCCAAAGCCGGCGTCAATCGACTGGGGCTTCACGCGGTACGAGACGAACCAGCATAGTGGGCAGGTCGAATAGGCCTCGATCTGCGAGGCAGACGTCAGGCGCGGCACCAGCGGTGCATCCTCGCCCTCGCCATCGCGACGGCGCAGGACCAAATACGGCACGGCCTCGGCACTCAGATGCTGAGGGGCTTCACAGGTCACGCGCTCGCGCTTGAGACCTTCGCCTGCCGCGGGATCGAAGTCCCTTACGATATCGCCCTCACCCACGCACTTCGCCTTGTCGGCGTCAGCGGCCTTAGCGTCACCAGTGGCCTTAGCATCGTCAGCGGCCTTAGCATCGTCAGCGGCCCTAGCATCGTCAGCGGCCTTGTCGGCGTCAGCGGCCTCGGCATGCGCCCGCAACTCGGTCCACACGGCCGCCGGATAGCACTCGCGCGCCTGACGATCGTGGGTCACACGGGCGAGCGTAACCGGACCGCGCGCGGCCTGCATCGCGCGGCCAAAGCGTGCGCGCAGCAAGGCCGCAGGCTCAAGCGTCACGCCCTCGCGACCGAGGCTCGCCGTCAGCGTGGTCAGCGGCCCCTCTTCGTGTGAGAGCGGATAGCTGTCCATCGTAGCTGCCGGGGCGCAGAGCCGCCGCATCGGCAAGCGAAGCAAAGCGAACCTGGGCACGTGGCGCACGGTCAACCTCGTAGGTCTCGTAATCGTAGGCGGTGCTACGCTTGTCCACCTTGGTGCGAATGCCATCGAGCACGGGCACGGTCGCGGCCTGCGACACGTCGAGCGCGCGAGCATCGTTCATAAGGATGTCGATCGCGTGGCGCAGCAGGGCCACCTCCGCCTGGCGACGGGCCTGACCGTCGAGACCACCAAGCGCGCGATCGGGCAGTACCTCGGCAACGGCAAGCATGGCCTTGAGCGCCGTCACGGGCTTGTCGCGCCACAGCGCCTGGAACACGTCCGAGACCACGCACGGCACGTTCTTAAACCAGTTCTCGTCGCTCGCCGCTTTACGCGCGCCCCTCACCTGGCCCTGCACGCTCTGCAGCAGGCTCTTGACGCCCGCAGTGGTCTTGCTGCGCGACAGTCGCATATTCTTGTCGAACGTGCGCGCGCTGGCGGCGTCGGCACCCGAAAGTGGGCTGTAAATCCAGTCGGTAAGCTCCGGAGCGGGCCACCACTCAGTCTTAGAAGCTGCCCCTTCGTCGGCGGCCTTCATACGCTCGATCAGGTTGGCGAGCGCCGTGAACTGCCTGCCCGCAATGGATTGGGAAAACGCCGTGAACTCGGCCGTCTCGGCAGCAACGTGGCGCGCCGCCAAACGAGCGGCAAGCTCGCCGAACAGCTGGGGTGCCCGGGCAGAAACAACGAGCACGCGTACGGGGTCGGCGGGTGTTGCAGCAGCTTTATCGTCCTTGGACTCCTTGTGCGCTTTCACCAACTTATCGATGACGCCCGCATAAGCATGGGCACGGGCATGGGGGCCGGCGACCTCAATAAAGGCAGGCTGAGCAGCGGACTTGAAGGCAGTCTGGGGCGCGGCGGCGCCCTCCCCCAGCGGCGCGATCTCAAACAGCACACCGCGGACATCAAATGCCGCGGCAAGCTCCTCGCGCATCGCCGCTTGCTCGCGGGCAAGCAGCACGACAACCTCTCCCCCGTTGTTTGCCACGGCGGACAGCAGCTCGAGCAGGCTATACGTAAATGACGTGACGCCGCGCACGCAAACGGCGCGGGCGCACCCCGGCAGGTTGTCGGCCAAAGCGCCGGCCATAATGTCAGCCGCCTCGCAGGGCTCGACCATGTCTCGACGGTCCAAGCCGCTCGCATAGGCGCACAAAAGTTCAAACACGCGAGCCTCGGCGTCGCTTCTGGGCTTGGGCTTGCAAACGTTGTCGCAGCAACGCTCGGTGCCTGTCCCTGCCACACCCGGCAGCACATCGCGAGCCATACGCGCGAGCATACGCACCGTGCCCTGGCTGCGCGAAAGCGGCTGCAGGTCGGCGTCGTCGAGGCGCGCTACCATGTCCGAAAACAGCATCCGGCGCTGCAGGTTGTCGACGAAACCGCGCCCGTCGCCCAAAAGCTCCCAAAGCGAGCGAAGCCACGATGTAGGCGTCTTGTAGTCAATACCCAGCGAAACGCCGGCTTCCGCCGCATCATGACGGCACAGGTCGAGCTCGGCAAACGTTGGCGCCAGCAGCACGGCACGCCCGTGGCGGGCAATAAGGTCGGCAAGCAGCGCCGCCTCGGCATCGCTCAAATCCGCGCCGGCGTTGGTGGTATAGATTCGAACAGGCATGGTCCTCCACTCAAACCGTTCGCAATATTCAATGCTTCCATCCTACCCGCCCGCGCGGACAGATTTGCCCCACGCCAACAGATTTGACCCCTTGGAGACGGAGGAAAATGGATCACCGAGGAGGTCAGTCTAGCCCAGTGATCCGTTTTCCTCCGTCTCCAAGGGATCAAAAAACCGCCCCCGGAGGGACGGTTCTTCGTAATTCATTGTTGTCGCTGGCCTACTCGCCATCCTCCAGCTTGATGAGGATCTTGCGATAGCCGCCGTACTCGCCGTTCAGCGCCTTTGAAACGCGGCTCACCGTAGTGGACGAAGCGCCGGTGCGGGCCTGAACCTCAACATAAGGCTCGCCCTCATCCAGATAACGCGCAACCTGCAGACGTTGCGAAAGATCGCAGATCTCGCGCGGCGTGCAGATATCGGTCAAAAACGCCTGGATATCCTTCTCGTCATCCAAAAGACTAAATGCGTGGACCAGCTGCTTGACATCAGGCTTGTCAAACATGTTCTCGATATTCATCGATCACCGCCAAACCCGCCATAAGGCATCGAAGTTGATACTGACATCGGGCATCGTTCGCCCGTTCTATGCAATAGGGCAACGCCTGTGGCTTTTGCCCGTAGCAGTGTAGCACACCACCAAACTAAAGCGACAAGACTCTCTGCCAGCGGCGCGTTTTTCAGGACGAACGCCGTTTTGAAACCGAATGCGCACGTAAGCTCCACGAATATCTGAGACAATGGGCGGCCGAACAAGGCGGCACACCCGAGCGGCCGTCCAAGCCGCCGCAGCAAACCGCTTCACGCGACACCGACGCACCCTGCGCAAGAAAGGATTCACACCATGCGCTTTATGCTTAACTGGCTCTTTACCTCGATCGCCATCGCGATTGCCACGTTCCTCGTCCCCGGCATCCAGCCCTTCGGTTTTGCCGAGGCCTGGGTCTGTTTCGCCTTCGTGGGACTGTTCCTGAACATCGTCGATTCGCTCGTCAAGCCGTTTCTGACGGTTATCTCGCTGCCGCTCACGATCATTACGCTGGGTATTTTTCAGCTCGTAGTCAACAGCTTTATGCTCGAGCTGGCCAGCTATCTGTCGGTCAATCTGCTGGGCGCGGGTATCTCCATCGCCAGCTTTGAATCGGCCTTTATGGGCAGCATCCTGGTGTCCATCATGCGCAGCATCCTCGACAGCATCGCCGAGGGCTAAAACGGCCATTCCGGCCGCGCCCGTCTCAACAGCCCAAAACGAAGGCCGCCCATCGCAAAAATGGGCGGCCTTCTTATTTGCCAAGTCTCAAAGGGCGAGAGAATCTGCCATTTCCACTCCGTCCCCAAATGGCAGGTGTGGGTTAGATGACGTAATCGTAGCCTTCGTTGGGAGCGACAAGTTGATCGAGCGTCACACCGTCGAGGTAGTCGTTGATAAGCTTGTCCAGGTTCTTCCACACGTCGAGCGTGGGGCACTCGTCAGAGCGCGAACAACCCTTGCAGTCGCCATCCAGGCAGGCGACCGGCGCCAGGCTGCCCTCGGTCAGGCGCAAGATCTCGCCCACCGTGTACTGCTCGGGCGGGCGCGTGAGCACATAGCCGCCGCCCTTGCCGCGCATGCCCGAGAGCATGTTGGCGCGCACGAGCGTAGCCAGAATATTCTCGAGGTACTTCTCCGAAATACCCTGACGCGCCGCAATCTCTTTAAGCGGGATACGGCCTGTCGCCTGGTGCTCGGCCAGGTCGACCATAACGCGCAGGGCATATCTGCCCTTTGTGGAAACCAACATATATATAGCTGCCTTTCGGTCTTTTAATTCGTAGAAATTCTAGCCGAAAAATTGGTTTTGAAAATACCTATTCCCGTCAAGATGGTTAATCGACTCGTAATAATCTTCTATTTCCTATTGCGTTACTAGGCTTTACTGTCTACTATGCTTGCCAACAGCAAAACGAACAACCTATAAGGTTTGTGGGTTTCGCTGCCACACACACCGTAAAACCACACGGTATCCAGTCATTTGAACACTTTGGAGGTTCACCATGAGCAATGTTTACACGTCCATCGATCAGCTTATCGGCCACACCCCGCTTCTGGAGCTCACCCACTTCGAGGCCGACGAGGACCTCAAGGCCCGTGTGCTCGTCAAATTGGAATACTTCAACCCCGCCGGGTCCGTCAAAGACCGCGTCGCCAAGAACATGATTGACGAGGCCGAGAAGGCCGGCAAGCTCGTGCGCGGTGGCGACTACACCATCATCGAGCCCACGAGCGGCAACACCGGCGTCGGCATCGCCTCGGTGGCGGCGGCCCGCGGCTACAAGGTGATCATCACTATGCCCGAGACCATGTCCGTCGAGCGCCGCAAGCTCATGCAGGCATACGGCGCACAGCTCGTGCTCACCGACGGCTCCAAAGGCATGAAGGGCGCTATCGCCAAGGCGGAGGAGCTGCAGAAGGAAACTCCCAACAGCATCATCGCCGGCCAGTTTGTGAACCCCGCGAACCCGGCCATTCACAAGGCCACGACCGGCCCCGAGATCTGGGACGACACCGACGGCAAGGTCGACATCTTCGTCGCCGGCGTCGGCACCGGCGGCACCGTGACCGGCGTGGGCGAGTTCCTCAAGGAGCAAAACCCCGAGATTCAGGTCGTCGCCGTCGAGCCCGCCACCTCCCCGGTGCTCTCTAAGGGCCAGGCCGGCCCGCACAAGATCCAGGGTATCGGTGCCGGCTTTGTGCCCGACGTCCTCGACACCCAGGTCTATGACGAGATCATCCCCGTCGAG
The DNA here is from genome assembly GCA_900546825.1 of uncultured Collinsella sp. Classification (GTDB taxonomy): domain Bacteria; phylum Actinomycetota; class Coriobacteriia; order Coriobacteriales; family Coriobacteriaceae; genus Collinsella. The sequence goes on from UREE01000028.1 coordinate 19,095, forward strand.
AACGACGATGCCTTTGCCACCGGCCGCGCCGTGGGCCACAAGGAAGGCGTGCTCGTGGGCATTTCGTCCGGCGCCGCCGTCTGGGCCGCTCTGCAGCTGGCCAAGCGCCCCGAGAACGAAGGCAAGACCATCGTGGCGCTGCTCGCCGACACCGGCGAGCGCTACCTGTCCACGGCGCTCTTCCAGGACTAGAGCTTCTCGTTCTTAGAACGAGTCCAAGGCACGCCGGTCTCCCCTCTCTTCTGGCAGCCTGAGCTCATCCCAACAGGATGCCCCACGAGACGTCCGAACTTGCTACAATGTCTGCGGCGCGGAACCAGCCTCCCGCGCCGCTTTTCTTTTTTGGCCACATGCCACCAAGGAGAACCTCCTCATGCACAACAAGCGCGTGCTCGTCGCCATGAGCGGCGGCGTCGATTCCAGCGTGACCGCGTATCTGCTCAAAAGCCAGGGCTACGAATGTGTCGGCGCCACCATGCGCCTCACCTGCCCCGCACCCGACCCCGCCACGGGCATGAGTAAGGTCGACCGCGACATCGCCGACGCAGAGGCCGTCGCCGAGCGCATAGGCATTCCCCACCATGTGCTCGACTTGCAGCAAACCTTCGACCGTAACGTAATCGAGCGCTTTGTGAACGCCTACCAGGAGGGGCTGACGCCCAATCCGTGCATTATCTGCAACCGCCACATTAAGTTTGGCGCGCTGCTCGATGCAGCGCTGGACATGGGCTGCGACTACATCGCCACGGGCCATTACGCCAAAACAAGCCAGGCGGCAGACGGCACCTGGCAGCTGCATCGCGGCGAGGACCCCAAAAAGGACCAGAGTTACTTTTTGTATTCGCTTACGCAGGAGCGTCTGGCGCGCACGATTTTTCCGCTGGCGGGTCTGGACAAGGAGCGCGACGTGCGCCGGATTGCCGCCGAGCAGGGCTTCATCAACGCCAAGAAGGCCGAAAGCGAGGATATCTGCTTTATTCCAGACGGTAACTACGCGGGCTATATCGAGCGCCGCTGCGGACACGCCGCTGCACCGGGCGATATCGTGTGGCGCGACGGCAGCGTGGTCGGAAGCCACAATGGCGCCTTGCGCTATACCATAGGCCAGCGCAAGGGCCTGGGCGTCGCGATGGCGCACCCCGTGTACGTAACGGGCGTCGATGCCGCCAACAACATTGTGCATCTGGGCGAGGCCGAGGACCTGACGGCCACAGCGCTCACAGCCAACGACTGGATTTGGAGCGCCCCTGCCGACCACATGGAGGCCGAGCTGGATGCCGGCGGCATTCGCGTGGGCGCCAAATACCGCTACCGACAGAAAGACCAGGCAGCAACCCTTACGCGTGATGAAGACGGACAAATGCTGCTAACTTTTGACGAGCCGCAGCGAGCCATCGCCCCCGGCCAGGCAGTCGTAGTCTACCGCGGCGACATCGTCCTGGGCGGCGGCACGGTGGCCGGCGCACTTAAGTAGCCGCGGGTTTATCGCTGCACGTGTCGAAGTACCTCAACAGCGGCACCAACCTCGATTACGCGACGCTCGAGGCCGCGGCGGATGGCCTCGAGTCGACCCTCCGCCGTGGCCCATTTGCTCTGCGAAAGAATCTCGATCGCCTCATCAACAAATCCGTTGAGCCGCGATGAATCGAACCAATCGAGCGAGTCCGCAAGCGCCAGCTGAACGGAAGGGTCGGGCCCAAACGGCTTAGCGGAAAACCCAAACTCCCCAGCTGCGAGCACGACAGTTGGCACGTTATACCACAGACAGTTGCCGCTATCGAACAGCGGAGCAGGTTTTATCTCCAGGGTATCGACATTGCGGATGATGCCGAAGTTTCGCCAATGGCGGTCGCTGTTGGCCAAAAGGGCATCGCAGACAATCATCTGCGACATAGACCTTCTCACAGCGGCCTCATCGGCACCATGCTTGCCGAGGTAGCAACAGTACCGGTCGTACGTCGAGTTTCCCCGCTGACTACCAAGTACGCCCTTAACGTAAACAGCCGGAACGTATTCCTCGCGGCCGTCAAGAAAGTCGTCGCACAGACACACAGGGCCATCGAATATGCGCTCAACCGTGTAAGGAACAAACTCCCCCTTGGAAAGCAAGCGACGATGTAGAGCCGTTGCAACCGCCTCGTTAAAGGGACGCTGATCGTCCATCCCGCACCCTTTAGCCAAAACGCGAATGCCGTTTCGGATCATCCACGATTTAGGGAGCTCGCCCTCGGACGTGTTATCCGGATTTTTTAGACCGATGCCTTCCAGCCAACCCGAACGCTCTTCGGGCGCCGATCGCTCAAATTCGTTCTCAAAGTAATTGATGCTTTGCCATTTGAGTTCGGCGCAATCGGCCGGCCGCAGCCAATAACAATCCGAAAGTGATAAGCCCAGGCACCGAACCGGAACCTCGATGCCGCTGGCAATTCCCAGTTCACGATAGCGCGAGACAAGTCCAGGGCGGACGTCAGGCACCGACCGATGGCTCCACCACACGTTGAGCTCCCGTTTATTCACCGTAGGAGAAGAGCTCGAGCATGTGCCAAACGGCATTCGTTGCGCATCGAGGACCTCGGCGATTTCGAAGGGAAACTCGCGCGTCAGGTCAAACGAAACACGCGCAACCTCGTAATCAGCGGACATCAGCGTAAACTTGCGCCCCACATCGGCCGCAGGCCGGCGTCCACGTTTGCGAACCTTTTGATAGGCGATCGCGGAATTATACTCAACCATCTTCCGTCCACCCACAGTATTGCATGCGAGCGTTCCGGATGCCGCCAGTTGCGATATGCGAGCCTTCGTAACGCCTAGCAGGCGGGCGGCATCACCCATAGATAAGTATTCCGATGTATCCATGCGCCGCATCACCTCGTTAAGTATTTCACGCGTTAAGATAACTTATCTTATACAAGATAATACTAAACGGACTGAATTGAAAAAGGCCCGAAAAACGGGCCTTAGTGATTGGTCAGCCGAGTCGCAAGCTGCTCCCCTAGCGCTGCACGTAGGCGCGGACGAGCTCGTAGGTGTTGCGCACGCCGTCAATGTGGCTGCGCTCGTAGTTGTGGCTCGCGTACACGCCGGGGCCGATCAGACCATGGCGAATGTCGTAGCCGGCCGAGAGCGTGGCCTCGACGTCGGAACCGTAGTGCGGGTAAACGTCGATGGCGTAATCGAGCTCCAGCTCGCGCGCGATGTTGGACAGTGTAGTTACCAGGTCGTAGTTGTACGGACCGCCCGAATCCTTGGCGCAAATCGAAACCATGCGCTCGGTGCAGTCAAGGTCGTCGCCCACGCAGCCCATGTCCACGCTGATCATCTCGCGCGTGTCGGCCGGCACAAAGGCGCCGCCGTGGCCGACCTCCTCGTACACCGTAAAGAGCAGCGATACCTTGCGCGAAAGCGTCACTTCGCCAGCGGCGACGGCACGCGCCAAGCCCAGCAAAATGGAGGCCGACAGCTTGTCGTCCAAGAAGCGGCTCTTAATGTAGCCGCTCTCCGTCACCGTGGTACGCGGGTCCATAGCGATGATGTCGCCAGTCTGAATACCCAGCTCGAGCACATCATCCTTGCTATCGACGTTCTCGTCGAGCAGGATTTCCATGTTCTTCTCGATGGTCTTGACCGGCTCATCGGCCACATGCGCCGAAGGCTCGGTATTGAGGACCACACCCGTGTAGACATTGCCACCGCGCGTATAAACGGTGCAGTTCTCGCCATCGGCCGTAGACCACTGATGCCCACCGAGGGTCGTGGGGCGCAGGCGACCATTGTCCTTAATGGAACGCACCATGGCGCCCAGGGTATCGACATGGCTCGCCAACACAAGCGGCTCGCCCTCGCCGCCAAGCTCAACCAACACGTTGCCCTTATTGGAGCGCTCGGGTCCAAAGCCCATATCGCGCAACGTCTCCATCAGATAATCAGTCGCCGCACGGGTATAGCCCGTAGGCGAGGCGATAGAAGTCAGCGTCTTAAGCTGACCTGTGATATAGGAGAGCGTCTCCTCTAGAGAAGTATCAATATTAGAAGTCATATGAATCCTTCCAAGTAAAACTAAGACCGAGTCCCGATTTTAACCGTTCTGCACGTGCAATGCCCCAGGAGCCGAACCACCTCCAGACGTCCCCGCACCGGTTTTGTGCACGTACACGGTTTACAATCCCAATCTTGCATAAATCCTATCGGTATCTGCATAAAAATGAGGCATCTATTTGCTTCGTCTCAGGGTACCCTACCTTGGACCGTGCAAAAAACGGAGTATTCTGCACCGTGGGCTCCAACGGCCCCACCACAAACGACATAACGACGCGGTTACAGCAGTGTTGCAGGTCGTCGCAAACCAAAAACGCGGCGACAGCCCCCCCCCTCCGCTCATCGATAGCCCACCCACAATGGCTGTCGATGGACGTCTGCGGGCCACTGCGGCCCATTCACAACGTTATGCATTTTTCAGAGCTTGCTGAATACTCCCAAAAATGCACGCTGGGAAGTGCACCACCTATCCGCAGCGGGCAGCATGCCTTAGTTTTGCTCGCCTCAGGGCTTCGACGCAGCACAAAAAGCCC
>UREE01000029.1 GCA_900546825.1 uncultured Collinsella sp.
TGTTGGCACCGTCCTTATAGGCGCGGTCCACTTCCAGGAACACCCGGTCGATGGCCTTTTCCAGGCTGGTGTTCTTGTAGTAGTTGATGGACACCGTGGCCACCTTGAAGCCCGGCACGTTCATGTACTTGATCTTGAGCAGGTCGGTGCTGGTCAGGATGGGGTTGTGCACCTTGAGCACCTTGCAGTTCTCGGGCTTGTCCTCCAGCAGGTTGCCGTGGGCACCGATGTACACGCTGGTGGAGGTGACCACCTTTTCGCGGATGGCGTCGATGGGCGGGTTCGTGACCTGAGCGAACAGCTGATAGAAATAGTCGTAGAAGGAGCGCGTCTTCTTGGACAGGCAGGCCAGCGGCGCATCGATGCCCATCGAGGCGAGCGGAGCCTTGCCCTGCTGGGCCATGGGACGCACGACCTCGTCAACATCATCCCAGTGATACCCGAGCTTAGCCATGCGCACGGCGGCGGGCACCTCGGCGTCCTCGGCGGGCGTCGCCGCGGCAGGCCTATCGAGCGCGTCGACGGTCAGCGTCTCCTCGGCAATCCAATCACGGTAGGGCTTTTCCTTGGCGTAACGGGCGCGCAGCTCGTCGTTGTAGATGACGCGGCCACGAGCAAAATCGACCACGAGCATCTGGCCCGGCCCCAGACAGCCACTCGTCAGGATGTTCTCGGGGCGCACCTCGATGGTGCCCACCTCGCTTGCCAGCATAAAGCGGCCGTCGCGCGTCACATAGTAGCGGGCGGGACGCAGGCCGTTACGGTCGAGGGCGGCGCCCAGCGTGCGACCGTCGGTAAAGGCGATGGCCGCCGGGCCATCCCACGGCTCCATGAGCATGGACTGGTAAGCGTCGTAGGCGCGGCGCTCCTCGCTCAAGCTGTCGTTGTGGTCCCACGGCTCGGGCAGCAACATGGACGCGGCACGCGTAAGCGGGCGACCGTTCATAACCAGGAACTCAAGCACATTGTCCAGAATCGCGGAGTCGGAGCCCTCGCGGTTGATGATGGGCATCACGCGCTCAAGATCGTGCTGCAGCACGGGGCTGTACAGGTTGGGCTCGCGGGCGCGGATCCAGTTGACGTTGCCCTTGAGGGTGTTGATCTCGCCGTTGTGGATGATAAAGCGGTTGGGGTGTGCGCGCTCCCAGCTGGGCGTGGTGTTGGTGGAGTACCGCGAGTGGACGAGCGCTACGGCCGTCTTGACGGCGGCATCGTTGAGATCGATAAAGAAGCGGCGCATCTGCGTGGCGACCAGCATGCCCTTGTACACGATGGTGCGCGAGCTCATGGAGCACACATAGAAGATCTTGTCGCGCAGGGCGAACTCCGCATCGGCCTTCTTTTCGATGGTGCGGCGGCACACGTACAGGCGACGCTCAAAGGCATCGCCGGCGGGCGTGTCGTCCGGACGGCCCAGGAAGGCCTGCAGGATAGTAGGCATGCAGGCGCGGGCCGTCTCGCCCAGGTCGTGCGGGTCGACCGGCACCTCGCGCCAAAAGAGCAGCGGCACGCCGGCCTCGGCGCAGCCCTCCTCGAACACGCGGCGGGCATCCTCCACGCCCTTGTCATCCTGCGGGAAGAACAGCATGGCCACGCCATAGTCGCCCTCTGCCGGCAGAATCTGGCCGCACTTTTGAGCCTCTTTACGGAAAAAGTGATGCGGAACCTGGAACAGGATGCCAGCGCCGTCGCCGGTGTTCTTCTCGAGTCCCGTGCCGCCGCGGTGCTCCAAGTTGACCAGAATGGACAGTGCATCGTCCAGAATCTGGTGATGGCGCTCACCGTTGATATCGGCAAGCGCGCCGATGCCACATGCATCGTGGTCGAATTCGGGGCGATAAAGGCCCTGCTGCTGAGCGAAATCTGCCTGCATCGCGATCCTCCCCTAGGTGTTTAGACAGTCAGTTGACTAGGCATACTAGGGGCATCGCCGGCCCGTTGTGTTTCCCACCCGTTTCGAAACAATCGCGTAACGCACGCCCTACGAGTGGACACCGCCGAGCTCAAGGGCGACAGCAAGGACCCCAGGTTCGGCCTGTAAGCTCACCGCTTCAAACATCTCAATCTGTAACAGGAGGAACCGATTTTGGCGCCTAGATGTTACAGATTGAGATTTTCTGCAGGACGGTTTTGGTTTGTCTCGATCTGTAACACGAAGGGCCGGTTTTGGCGGTCAGCTGTTACAGATCGAGATATTCCATAGGACCATTTCTTCCTGTCTTGATCTGTAACACCTAGACCCAATTTCCATCCCTAGTTGTTACAGATCAAGACATTTCAGCAGCCCCCTTTCACCATCCCATTCAAATACAACAATTTTGTTAGTCTTGGTTAGCTTTTAAGCTTAAAACGGGTATCCTTTGCGGCGTCAAGCAAACGGCACGCACACCGTGCCAGATCAAGGAGGCCCCTATGGCGCACCAAGCAGACCAGCAGACGATGCAACTCGTCCTTATCCGTCACGGAGAGTCCGAGTGGAACAAGCTCAACCTGTTCACCGGCTGGACCGATGTTGAGCTCACCGACACGGGCCGCGAAGAAGCCGCAGCAGGCGGTCGAGCCCTCAAAGAAGCGGGCTTCGACTTCGACGTCTGCTACACCTCGCGTCTCAAGCGCGCAATTCACACCCTCGACATCGTGCTCGGCCAAATGGATCGCGAGTGGTTGCCCGTCATCAAATCCTGGAAGCTCAACGAGCGCCACTACGGAGCGTTGCAGGGTCTCAACAAGGCCGATGCCGCAGCGGAGCACGGCGACGAGCAGGTGCTCATCTGGCGCCGCTCCTTCGATGTCTGCCCGCCGGCACTCGAGCCGGACGACGCGCGCGATCCCCACACCCAGGAGCAATACCGTGATGTCGCGCCCGATCAGCTGCCCTATACCGAGTGCCTCAAGGACACGATCGCCCGCGCCTGGCCTTATTTCGAAGACGAGATTCGCCCCCAGATGCTCGCCGGCAAGCGCGTACTCATCGCCGCACACGGCAACTCCCTGCGCTCTCTCGTCATGAAGCTCGAGCACCTCACGCCCGAGGAGATCCTCAAGGTCAACATCCCCACCGGCGTGCCGCTCGTCTACACCTTCGACACCGATTTCAACGTCCTCGACAAGCGCTACATCGGCGACCCGGCGACCATCGCCGCCAAGATCGACGCCGTGGCCAATCAGGGCAAAGCACACAAGTAGCCCCAACCCAAAACCGACGCGTGGCGCCGCACGGCCCAGATGCGACGTCACGCCGCCCATACACAGGAGCGCACCATGCTCAACCATCTCAAACAACACTTTGGTTCCCGGCGCACCGGCGGTCACGGAGGCCTAGACATTGCGCGGCATATCGGCCCCGGGCTGCTCGTGACCGTCGGCTTTATCGACCCGGGCAACTGGGCCTCCAATATGGCCGCGGGCTCGCAGTTTGGCTACGCGCTGCTGTGGATCGTCACGCTGTCCACGATTATGCTCATTGTGCTGCAGCACAACGCGGCGCACCTGGGTATCGCCACGGGCGCCTGCCTTGCCGAGGCCACGACACGTTACCTCCCCCGCTTCGTTGGACGCACGGTACTCGCCAGTGCCTATCTCGCGACTGTCGCCACCGCCATGGCCGAAGTCCTGGGTGGCGCGATTGCCCTTCAAATGCTCTTTGGGCTGCCCGTGCGCGCGGGCTGCGTCATCGTGGCGGCAGTATCGATGGCGATGCTCATGACGAACTCCTACAAGCATGCCGAACGCTGGATCATCGCCTTCGTAGGCGTGGTAGGACTCTCGTTTTTGGCCGAGCTTGCACTAGTCAAGGTCGACTGGCCGCAAGCCGCCGCAAGCTGGATCACGCCTAGTATGCCCACTGGCTCTGCCGCGATTATCGTGAGCGTCCTGGGTGCGGTCGTTATGCCACACAACCTTTTTCTGCACTCCGAGGTCATCCAATCCATGCACTTTGAAGGCCAAGGCGAGCAGGTTATCGAAGAACGTCTGCGCTACGAGCTCTTCGACACGCTCTTTTCGATGGGCGTGGGCTGGGCAATCAACTCGGCCATGGTCATCCTGGCCGCAACGACCTTCTTTGCGCACGGCATGGTCGTAGACGACCTCGCCGTCGCAGCGGCCACGCTCTCCCCCATCTTGGGCCCGGCGAGCTCGACCATCTTTGCGGTAGCGCTGCTGTTCGCGGGATTATCGAGCAGCGTGACAGCGGGCATGGCGGCGGGAACCATCACTGCGGGCATGTTCGACGAGGAATACGACATCCACGACCGACATTCCTCGATCGGGGTGGCGGCCTGTTTCGTCGGCGCAGTGACGGCGTGCCTGGTCGTCCCAAATCCTTTTGAAGGTCTCATCTGGAGTCAGGCGCTGCTGTCGCTTCAGCTGCCGATTACGGTCTTTGTGCTCATACGGCTCACCAGCTCACGCCGCGTCATGGGCAAATATGCCAATTCGCGCCCGCTCAACGCGCTGCTCGTAGGGATCGGTGCCATCGTGACGATTCTCGATGTCGTGTTGTTGACAGGGATGTAATGGGGCGGGGCACCTACTCAGGCAAACGTCTCGATCTGTAACATCTAGACCCGCTTTCGATGTCTAGATGTTACAGATTGAGATCTTCTGCCGGACGGTTTTGGTTTGTCTCGATATGTAACAAGTGGGCCCAATTTCCACCGTTAGATGTTACAGATTGAGACAAAAGGTCGGCCGGACTCACAACAGACAGGATCGGCCAACAGCAACCGTGATCCCTTGGGGGCGGAGGAAAAGGGCCCCGGCCGAGAATTCGACCGAGGCCCTTGGACAGAGCTATGTTCGGCTTTCGCCGTGTGTCTGCGAGCTACTCCTCGACGAGCTCAAACTGATCGGGACCGACGCCGCACACCGGGCACACATAATCCTCGGGCAGCTCGGGCGTATCGACCTCAACCTCGTAACCGCAAACGACGCACACGAACTTATACGTCTTCTTCTCCTCAGCCATGATGTTCTCCTCTCAAACGCGACTGGTGATGTACTTCATTTATCAGTATAGATTCTCAATAATATAATGCAAGTATTTTTAAAACATTTCTAGCCTTGATACGAGGACGCCTTCGGAGGCGTCTTGCCCTTCAGGACCTTATGGTAGTAATCGTAGGTGAGCGGCGTCTCGTCACTCAAGCGCTCGGCATCCTCGACCTCGCCGATAAACAGTAGATGCGTGCCAACATCCACAGTGTCGATCAAATGGCAGCTAAACAGGGCCGCCGCGTGCTCGGGCACATAGGGCATGCCCAGAGCCGTCTCGCGGGTCTCGTATTTGGCAAACTTGTCATAATCGCTGCTGGTGCGGAACCCAAAGTTACCGATGTAGAGCATATCGGCGGTCTGATCGATCACGGTCAGCGCGAACGCTTTGGCCGAAGCGATGACGCCCGAGGTGACGTTGTCCTTGTTCACGGCAACCGAAATGCGCGGCGGCATGGACGTCACCTGCACCGCAGTGTTGATGACGCAGCCGGCGCGCAGCCCGTCTGCCGCGGCGCTCACCACGTACAGACCGCTCGGCATGGTAAAGAACGCAGTTTTGTCCATAACAATCACTCCCCTAACCCGGGTTGGAACCTCATGGATGTATGTACCCACAAAAAAGGCGGCGTCCACAACGGACACCACCTTTGAGACATATGTGTCAAAACAGTATAAGCAAGATGAGACGCCCGCAGTTGCGGTGAAATAAGGACTGAATAGCCCCTCAAACAGGCAAAACAGTCCGTATTCCACCGCAACTTATACAGAACGCCTAGCGATTGCGCTCCTTGAGGGCGCGGTCGATCTCGCGCTGGACATCGCGCTTGGCCATATCCTCGCGCTTGTCGTAAAGCTTCTTGCCGCGGCCTAGGCCCAGCAGCAGCTTTACGCGGCCGTCGGTATTAAAGTAGAGCTCCAGCGGCACCAGCGCATAGCCGCGGTTGCGAAGTTTGCCGTCAAGAAAGTCGATCTCCTTGCGGTGCAGCAGCAGACGGCGCCGACGGTCGGGATCGCGATTCCACACGCCACCATGGCTATAAGGGTGGATATGCAGGCCGACGAGCCAGCACTCCCCGCCACGAATCAGTGCAAAGGTATCGGTAATCTGGCACGCGCGCTCGCGAATCGACTTGACCTCGGTACCGCTCAGCTCAATACCGCACTCAAACGTCTCATCGATAAAGTACTCGTGATGTGCCGAGCGATTCTTGGAAATGAGCTTGCGCTCGCGCTTACTGGGCATCGCCGGCCTCCTTGGCGCCATCGGCGTTTGAACCCGCAGCCTCGCGCTTTGCCCTGCGCTCGGCATTAAGCTCGGCATCGCTCTCGCGCACCAGCTTGATAATCGCCGCGCAGGCCTCCTCGCCCACCAAATCGCGAGCACGCACCGTCAGACGCGTAGCCTCCTGCTTGTCGCCGTCGCTTGCAGCATCGGTCGCGCACATGATCAGGCAGATGGCGATCTCGGCCGAAGGCGAGGTCGGCACGCCCTGCAGGGCGAGCTCACCCATCACATGGTCGTCACTCTCGTCCGCGGCATCCGGATAGGTGGTATGGATCTTGTTGAGCAGGCGCGTCGTATGCGCATCATTGGGCGCCAGGCGCAGCGCCAGACGCGCGCAGCCCACGGCTGCCGAAATGTTCTCGGTCTCGGGCTCCAAGAAGTACTGACCCAAGTTGGTGTAGGCACGTGCGGCGCACTTACCGTCGCTCGCGCGCTCCAGCACCGAGAACGAGAGCGATGCCCACTCCTGCTTGTCCTCGAGCGCGCGGAACAGCTCGGCCAAGTCCAAGCGATAGTTGCAGTTCATGGGATCCCAACGCACGGCCTGCATCAGGGCATTCCGAGCACTCACATAATCCTGCTGGCGAATGTAGGCAAACGCCATGTCGGAGTACAGGCGGTCAAAGGGAACCTCGACCTGCACCAGCTCGCGCGGATCCTTCTCCACGCGGCGATAGGCCAGGCGCTCAAACTTGCTGTCGAAGCTAAAGTACTGGCGCTTCTCCTCCGTCTTGCACTCAGCGTCGATATACTCCTCGGCGAGCTCCACCAGACGCTCAAGCAGCGGCGTCGCCGTAGCCAGGTCGCCCTGCGCCAGATAGTTCTCGGCATACGTGATGTCTTCCAAGCTGATAGGCAGGTCCATGACAACTCCTCGGTCCGGGCGGCAGACTCAACGCGCGCCTTAAATATCGGTCAATACACAAAACCCGGGTCTCTTACGAGGCCCGGGCGTTCAATTTTGGTAGCCCGTACCAGATTCGAACTGGTGATCTCCGCCTTGAGAGGGCGGCGTCCTAAACCGCTAGACGAACGGGCCATATGTAGCAAATGCAATGGCTGGGATGGAGGGAGTCGAACCCCCATTGACGGAACCAGAATCCGCTGTCCTGCCATTAGACGACATCCCAATGACTGCATCGCTGCGCTCGGCTGTGCCTTTGCGCAAGAAAGAAATATACGGGAAGTCCCGCCGTGACGCAAGCCCTAATTTTGACTTTTTTGAAATTCAGTCAAATACGGCCGACACGTGAAGGACCTGTGAAGTCGACCGCTGCACACGAAGGGCAAAACGCCGCGAGCGGTAGCCGTCAACCGTTGGCAGATTCTACCGCGAAAACGATAGCACCAGGCAACACAATCGAAGTATCAATGATCACGTAGATATCGAGGCGCCATGGACGAAGAGCTTGATTACCTATGGGAGACCCTGGGCCTCGAGATCACTGCTGACCTTTGGCCCGAACGGGACAAAATCCATCCCACCCTGCGCCCCGCCATCACGGTGATGCAGGCAAAATACCGCCGTGCATCCTTTTTGATCATGCGGATGTCATGGCACGCGGGACTCCCCGACCTTAAGCGAATCCAGGCAAGCCTCGTCGAGCTGTCCGGTATGCCGACTGTCATATCCGAGGCGCACCTGGAGCAGCGCCAACGCGAGCGACTGCAACAGCAGCGGATTCCCTTTATCTGCCCCGGTGTTCAGGCATATCTGCCCTTTATGGACGAGGAGTACTGGAGCGGCAAGCCCAACAAGCACGTAAAGGTCTACGGTCCGCACGAATGGGCACAGCTCAAGGATTGAGCCGAGCGAGCCCTCCGATGGAAAACACGTCCCACCCCGAGCGCTCAAAACGGGTCGCACTTTCCGCAGCCGCTACAGCAGCGCCTCGGTCCAAGCTGCTTCCCTAAAGCCGGGAATCGCAAAGTCGTCGCCCACCAACAGCGGACGCTTGACCAGCATGCCGTCGGTCGCCAGCAGCTCGTAGCACTCCCGATCCGTCATGCCCGCATCTAGACGCGCCTTCAGGCCCAGCTCTCGATATTTCATGCCCGACGAATTAAAGAAGCGCCGCACCGGCAGTCCCGAACGAGCAATCCAGGTCGCAAGCTCATCAGCCGTGGGATTGTCCAAAACGATATCGCGGTCGATATACTCTACCCCGTGTTCGTCCAGCCATGCCTTGGCCTTCTTACAGGTCGAGCACTTGGGATATCCAACAAACAGTACGGTCATGGGATTTCCTTTCTTAGAGAAAACAGGTGTCCGGAAAACTGCACATCGACGACCACTCGCGATTGCAGCCGTTATTGTAGCCAATGTCGAAGCATAGGCAGTCGCGATGTCTCGTCTTAAGGCTAGCGCCTCGCATGGGCGCCGATCGGCCGAGTCGCATAGCGCACCAACGCCGCTGCCAGCAATACCAACAGCATGGCGGTGACATAGCCCGCAGCATCGAATCCTAAATCGATAACGTCGAAATGCCTGCCGGGAACAAAGATCTTATGCACCTGATCGCCAACGGAGCAGACGGCGCAAAAGAGCAACACGGGCACGCAACGGGAGCATACGCTCCAAGGACGCCTGGAAAAGCAAACCACGACCACCGAGGCGAACAATCCGACGAAGAAAAACTCTACGGTATGGGCAACGCGACGGACGTTCGTGCCCACCCACATGCGAATGGAAGCAAGTCGGCCAGACCGGACATTCGAAGCAGCCGAATCGGTGCCCCCGGTCATCCCGTTCTCGGTCTGAGCTTCACCCGCGACATCGGCAGCCTGAACGCCCGTAGCCTGACCCTCCACCACGCGCGCGGTGGACTCGCTCAGCAACGACGTCTCCACCGCATTTTGCTCCGTCAGCACCCAGATGCCCGCCAGCGTTGCAGCGAACAGAATGATCGCGGTCCATCCGATTATTTGTTTTACGCGCGCCAAGGGCCTACCTCCTTTTTTGAATATCAGCGAGTGTAGCCCCAAATGGCATCGTCACCGTATCAAAATTTGAATCGCAACAGGAAGCGACAAAGCGACGCAAACCCCTACCCCGCCTCGCGCATCCAGCGATCGAACGTCCCCACGCACACGCCCAGGCACTTTGCCGCCTGGCTGCGGGTAATATCGCCCGCCTCATAGCTATCGCGCACCAGCTCAAACTGAGGAGGGCACGGCTTGCGAGGTCGACCGAAACGGACCCCTCGCGCCCGCGCCGCTGCAATCCCCTCCGCCTGGCGCCGATGAATATTCTCGCGCTCCACCTGCGCCACGTAGCTCAGCAGTTGTAGCACAATATCGGCAATCAGGGTATTGGTCACATCCGGCGCGCCGCTGGCCCTGGCGCGCGTGTCAAGCAATGGCATGTCCAACACCACAATGGCAACCCCGAGCTCCTTGGTAATGCGTCGCCATTCCTCAAGAATCTCGGAGTAATTACGGCCAAGCCGGTCGATAGAAAGCACCACCAGCACGTCCCCGTCTCCCAGGATGTGCAGCAGCTCGCGATACCGCGGGCGATCGAAGTCCTTGCCGCTCGCATGGTCGGCATAAATATTCGCCGAGCCCACGCCATAGGCGCCCAGCGCATCCAGCTGCCGATTTAGATTCTGATCGCGCGAACTCACCCGCGCATAACCATACACCGTCGCCATCTCATCCCCGCTTTCTTGTAAACCTGCCAAAAAGGGACAGGTTTATTTTGGTAGGTTTTACCTCTCGAATAGCAGGTAAGCGGGCGGCCGAGCGGACGGCAAGGTAGCTATGATCCAAATGCGGAGGGCGGCCCCGAAAGACCGCCCTCCGCTCTCCCGCCATGAGTCGAGATTTGGCTAATGGATAAGCTTAAAGTCCAAGTGCCCACGCGTGGTATTGACGCGCGAAACCTCGATAATCACGCGCTGGCCCAGTTCATAGCGAGTCCCCGTGTCGGCGCCCGTCAGCGTAAGCGCATCCTCGTCGAACTCGAACCACTCGTTGCCCAGACTCTTGATCGAAACCAAGCCTTCGACCTGCGTCAGGTCCAAGCGCACAAAGAGGCCCATGCTGCTGACCCATGAGACCGTTCCGGCATAGCGCTCGCCCAGGCGATCCTCATAGTACTGGGCAATCTTGATCTTTTGCGTCGCATGGCTAGCGGCATCTGCCGCGCGCTCGGCATCGCTGCATGCGCGGCAGATCTGCGGCAGAATGCGCGGCAGCGACTCGCGCCCCTTGCCGATCAGCCGCGGTGTACGGACCAGGGCGTCCTTGCCGCCGAGCTGCTCATAGGCCAACTGCAGTTTGAGCACGCGGTGCACCACCAGATCGGGGTAGCGACGGATGGGACTCGTAAAGTGACAGTAGCACGGCGCGGCGAGCGCAAAGTGGCCCTCGTTGCGCGGCTTGTACAGTGCGCGCTGCATGCTGCGCAGAAGCAGCGTGTTGACGAGCGGTGCGTTGGCCGTACCGGCGGCAGCATCAACTGCAGCCTGTAGCTCATCGGGACTCCCCAGGGCGATACCGGCAGCACGGCGATCGTCGATGATGCCCAGCTGCGCCAGCGCAACGGCGGCACCGTGCAGGCTATCGGGGCTCGGATCCTCATGCACGCGATAGCAGGCCTCGATATCACGGTCTGCCAGCCACTCTGCAACGCACTCGTTGGCGAGTAGCATGGCTTCCTCGATAAGCGACGTGGCACACGAACGCTCGCGCGCCACAATCTGCACGGGTACTCCGTCCTCATCCAATAGAGCGCGAATCTCGGCCGTGTCAAAATCGACTGAGCCGCGGGCACGACGAATACGACGGCGAAGTTCGGCGAGTTCGTTGGCGGCGACAAGGAAATCGCCGAGGTCGACGTTATAGCCGCGAGCAGTTTCCTCGCACGCAAGACCGCGCTCAAGCGCCTCCTCGCGCGAGGCCTCAGCAGCCGCAACATCCTCAGCGGCGCCTTCCAGCACCGAATACTCAACCGCGTCGGCACGCACCAGCAGCGCCTCGGCGCCGTCATAGTCCATACGCACACGCGAGCGAATCACGCTGGGGTACGGATCGTAATGCCGCACGCGACCCTGCGCATCGAGTTCAATGTCAACGGTAAACGCAAGACGGTCCTCGTCAGGGCGAAGCGAACACAGGTCACAGGACAGGCGTTCGGGCAGCATGGGAAGCACGCGATCGGCCAGATACACCGATGTCGTACGATGGCGAGCCTCAAGATCGATATGCCCGTCCCAAGCCACATAGTGAGAAACGTCAGCGATATGCACACCCAGCTTGTAGCCACCCTCGGGCGTGCGCTCAAGCGAAATGGCATCGTCAAAGTCGCGCGCGTCAACCGGGTCGATCGTGATGACAAAGCGGTCGCGCAGATCGCGGCGGAGCGGGTCCTTAAGCGCCGCGGACACATCGAGCGAAAGCCCCTCGGCCTCGTCCAGCGCGGCCTCGGGATAGCTATCGGTATAGCCGTAACGTGCCATCACGTATTGAACGCCCAAATCGGGCGCGTCATCTCCGCCAATGCGGCGTTCGATCGTCACGGTGCCCGATTCCAGGCGCGTCGGGTAGGTCAAAATGCGCGCGACAACGGCATCACCCGGGTGGACGCCCAGACGATCCGCCGAGGTATCCTCGGGCAGAATGAAGAAGTCGGCCTTCAGGCGCGAATCGAGCGGCTCGATCACACCGAGCGGACCAGCGGTCTGGTACGTACCCACCACGCTTATGGCTGCGCGCTCAACCACGCCTTCGATCACGGCGCGCCGCTCACCGTGCGGGCTGTTCTTAATGCTCACGGCAACGGTATCGCCATCCATGATCTCGCGCTTACCGCGGCCCATGACCTTGTAGTCGCCGTTTTCGGTTACAACGTAGGCGCTATGCTCATGGAGCTGCACGCGCCCGGTCAGGCTCGGACGGCGTTCGCTGCGCACCGGCCCGCGCTTATTGCGAGCTCCACGCTTATGCTTGTTATTGCGCCCCATGGCGCCTCCTAACTATCGATTGCGAACTCCAAAGAGTCTACCCAAATGATCCGTTTTCCTGCCGTCCCCTAGGGATCAAAAAACGGGCCGCCCCGCAAGAGACGACCCGTTGGAAGGGATGAATTCCAGGCATGCCTACACGCGCAGGTAGCGGCGCATGGCGATGGCAGAACCAAAGAGACCGATAATCACGCCGACCAGAATCAGCGCAGCATAGGTCACCAGGTAGTACTGCATCGGCAGGGCAAACGACATCCAGCCGATGCTCTCCTGCAAACGCGGAATCATCAGATTGCGCAGCAGCTCCAGAACGCCGATGGAAAGCAGCGAGCCCAAAATGGCCTGCAGTACGCCCTCGGTGATAAACGGGCCGCGAATGAAGCCGTTGCTGGCGCCGACCAGACGCATAATCGCAATCTCACGACGACGCGCCGTGATGGACAGGCGAATCGTGTTGTTGATGAAGATGAATGCGATAAAGGTCAAAAGGCCAACGAGCACCACGGCGGCGATGCGGATGTAGTTGGTCACCTGGAACAGGCGGCTCACTTCCTCCTGGCCGTACAGCACGCTCGCGTTGACGTCGCCGTCATCCGCGATCTTCTGGAAGTCGGCGTTCTTCTTGAGCTTCTGGGCCGTGCTCTCGACCTTGGACGGATCGTCCATCTCAATTGCAAACGAAGCCGGCAGCGGGTTCTGGCCATCGAGCGCGCTCATGGTGGCGTCGGCGTTGCCCGACATCTTGCTCGTATACTCGGCCAGCGCGTCGTCCTTGTCCTTATAGGTCACGGACTTGACGTTATTCCACGTCTTAAGCTCGGCCTCAAAAGCCTGAACATCGGCCTGATCGGCGTCATCGCTAATGAACGCGTTGATGACAACCTGATCCTCGACGGTGCCGATCACGGAGTTCAGCATCGCGGAGCCCATGATGAACAGGCCGATGATAAACAGCGAAAGGAAGATCGTGATGACGGCGCCGAGCGAGGTAGTCCAGTTACGGAAGAAGTGACTGATTGCCTCTTTGAAGGAGTAGCCCACGTTAGTTGGTGCCATAGTTGCCGTAACCTCCCCTCTCCTGGTCGCGGATAACGTGGCCGCCCTCGAGGGCGATCACGCGACGGTGCATGCTATCGACCATCTCGCGGTCGTGCGTGGCGACGATCACGGTGGTGCCGGTGCGGTTAATACGCTCGAGCAGCTTCATGATGCCCAGCGAGATCGCCGGGTCGAGGTTACCCGTGGGCTCGTCGCAGATCAGCAGCGGCGGACGGTTGACCATAGCGCGGGCGACGGCGACGCGCTGCTGCTCGCCACCGGAAAGCTGGTCGGGCAGCGAGTCCATCTGATCGGCCAGACCGACCAGACGCAGCACCTCCGGCACCTGGCTGCGAATGACGCCCTTGGGCTTGCCGATGCACTGCAGGGCAAACGCCACGTTTTCGTAGGCGGTCTTTTGCGGCAGAAGCTTAAAGTCCTGGAACACGGCGCCAATCTGGCGGCGCAGGAACGGAACCTTGCGGTTCTTGATCTTCATGAGGTCCTGACCGGCAACCAAGATGCGGCCGCTCGTCGGCTTGACGTCGCGGTTGAGCGTCGACAGCAGCGTGGTCTTACCCGAGCCGGAATGACCGACCAGGAAGACGAACTCGCCCGGATAGATCTCAATGTTGATGTCGTCAAGTGCAGGCTTGTTGGGCTGTGCCGGATAGATCTTGGTGACATGCTCCATAAGGATGACGGGCTCGACACCGGCCTGCTTGGCCATCTTCTTGCGGCTGGCCTGCGGATCGATGGGCGCAAACACCGACGTAAAATCGGGGTTGTTGAGCGCGTTATCGAGGCTTGCGACCTCGGCGGCCTGATCGCTCTCGACCACCGGGGCAGCAGGCTGCGTGGGGTCGGGAATGGCGGCAAAGAGACCGGACTGCGCAGGCTGAGGAACCGGCGTCGCAGGAGCCATGGGGTCGGGAATGCCGGCCATGGTAGGCTGCGGCGTGGCGGCGCCAGCCTGAGGCTGCTCCACGCGAGCGGTCACGGCCTGAACGGGCTCAAAACCCGCCGTGCCGGAAAGCGCGACATCGCTGGTGGGATTGTAGGCAAAGGGATCGGATGCCGGCTGTGCCTGATCTGCCGGCTGAGTGGGGGCCTGAGCAACAGGCTGGCCCTCTGAATCCGGAGTGGCGAAACGACTGCCCTGGACGCCTGTCTGCGTCTTGGGGGCATCATCGCCCGCACCGGAGGTACGGAAGTGGTTACCCACTGGTGCTCCTTATCGTCGTGCGTTTAAACTACATGAGCGCTTTGTATTTTAGCAGCATTAGCTTTACTGCACATAAGAAGCATGGCGGGGTTTGGTCCCACCGGCCGCGCACAGGGTTACCTCCCAAATCGTCCTCGGACATGTCGGCGCCCCCGCTGCGCGCTTCGCGCTGCGGGTGCGCCTCCGTCCTGCGGAAAGATTTGGGAGGTAACCCTGTGCGCGGCCTGCGGCTACTATGGGGTCGCCGCGTGATCTTGGGGTGCTGCACATACAAAGTTGGGAGGGCTGAATTGCACGTTGCCGTACTGGGCCCTTTTCCCGAAGAAGGCCTTGCTTGATGCGGCACTGATTTTGCTGAAATATAAAAACAGGGGCGTCCTCTTTTTGAGGGCGTCCCTGTCTACGTCTATTTGCTATTGGCTTGTGGCCGATTTGAGCGGTGGTTGCTCTATGCCAAGAACTCCTTGGTGGTCGCCACGATGTTGGCGGCGTCCAGGCCGTACTTGTGCAGGAGCTCGGCACCCGGGCCAGACTCACCGAAGGTGTCGTTGACGCCGATCTTCTTGAGCGGCGTCGGGCACTGCTCACACAGGACGTCGGCAACGGCGCTGCCCAGGCCACCGATCACAGAGTGCTCCTCGACGGTTACGACGTGGCCGGTCTTGGTGGCGCTCTTGACGATCAGGTCGGCATCGATGGGCTTGATGGTGTGCATGTTGATGACCTCGGCGTCGATGCCCTCGGCAGCGAGCTGCTCGGCGGCCTCGAGAGCCTCGCCGACCATCAGGCCGCAGGCGATGATGGTGACGTCGGCGCCCTCGCGCATGACAATGCCCTTACCCAACTCGAACTTGTAGGTCTCGGGGTCGTTGATAACCGGCGAGGCCAAACGGGCGAAGCGCATGTACACCGGACCGTCGCACTCGTAGGCGGCGCGCGTCACGGCGCGGGCCTCGACGTCGTCGGCCGGAACGATAACGGTCATGCCGGGGATGACGCGCATCAGGGCGATATCCTCGCAGCACTGGTGTGTGGCACCGTCCTCGCCCACCGAGATACCGGCGTGCGTGGCACCGATCTTAACGTTGAGGTGCGGGTAGCCGATAGAGTTACGGACCTGCTCAAAGGCGCGGCCGGCGGCGAACATGGCAAAGGTGCTCGCGAAGGCAACGCGACCGGTGGTTGCGATACCGGCGGCAACACCCATCAGGTTGCTCTCGGCGATACCCACATCGAAGAAACGATCAGGGCAGGCGGCCTTAAACTTACCGGTCTGCGTGGCGGCGGCCAGGTCGGCGTCGAGGACCACAAAGTCATCGTGCTCGTTGGCGAGCTCGACGAGGGCCTCGCCGTAGCTTACGCGCGTGGCGATTTTCTTGACGTCTGCCATCCTAGAGCTCCTCTCCGGCGGCCGTGAGCTCTGCCATGGCCTGCTCAAACTGTTCATCATTGGGGGCCTTGCCGTGCCAACCAACCTGGTTCTCCATAAAGGACACGCCCTTGCCCTTCAGGGTCTCGGCGATAATGGCGGTCGGCTGGCCCTTGGTAGCGCGAGCCTCGGCAAAGGCGGCGCGGATCTGATCGAAATCGTTGCCGTCGGCAAGCTCCACCACGTGGAACTTAAAGGCGCGGAACTTGTCGGCGAGCGGCATGGGGTCGTTGACCTCCTCGACGGGACCGTCGATCTGCAGGCCGTTGTGGTCGACGATCACACAGAGGTTGTCGAGCTGCTGGTTGCCGGCAAACATGGCGGCCTCCCAGACCTGGCCCTCCTCGCTCTCGCCATCGCCCAGCAGGGCGTACGTGCGATAAGTATCGCCCCAGTGCTTGGCGGCGAGCGCCATCCCGACGGCGGCGGAGATGCCCTGGCCGAGCGAACCGGTGGACATGTCAACGCCCGGAGTGTCGTTCATGTTGGGATGACCCTGCAGGTGGCTGCCGATGTGGCGCAGCGTCTCAAGATCCTCCTTGGGGAAGAACCCACGCTCGGCGAGCACGGCGTACAGACCAGGCGCGCAGTGGCCCTTGGAAAGCACAAAGCGATCGCGGTCGGCCTTGCGGGGATGGGCCGGGTCGACGTTCATTTCCTCAAAGTACAGATAGGTCATGATGTCGGCAGCGCCGAGCGAACCGCCCGGATGGCCGGACTTGGCAGCGTGCACGCCGGTGACGATGCCCTTCCTTACCTCGTTGGCAACCTTTTTGAGCTCTTCGTCGCTCATTGTGCCTTCCTTTCATCCTCATTAGACAAAATGCGCACGGCACCGAAGGTAATCCCAACACAGCCGCAATGCACGTACGTCATTCATTATGCTGGAAACTGATGGCTTTACCAGAGTTTTTATCATTATTTGAACAATTGAGCAGGCAGAACCGCTGATGAAACGGTTTATCAATGTGAACGTCTTTTGGATGGGACGCGGTCGGCCCTACGCGCTAATGTCCTTGAATCCCTCGCCGAAAGCTTCCGTAACGTCGGCGACCGTCACAATGGCGTGAGGATCGCGCTCGCGCACGATCGTCTTGAGGGTATTGAGCTCTCGACGGTTCACGATGACCATGATCACCGGCTTCTCGGCACCCGAATACATGCCAGTCGCCTTAAACTTGGTACAACCACGACCCAGGCCATACATGATATCGGCAGCGATATCAGGGAACTTGTCCGAGATGATGAGTACCATACGGCGTTTGTTGCCACCATCGACCACGGCATCGATCACGTAGCCGCTAATGACCATCGAAAGGCCTGCATATAGTGCATTTTCGATTGAAAAGACCGGAGCCGACAGCGCGCATACGGCAACATCGATCGCCATGACGGTCGAGCCCACGGGCAGCGAGGTATTACGCGAGATGATTTGGCCAATCGTGTCCGAGCCGCCGGTGTTGGCGCCGGCGCGCAGCACCATGCCGTAACCGATGCCTGTAATAATGCCGCCCCACATGGCAGGGAGCATCAGGTCCGCATCCGCCAGAGGTGCTACAAACGGGGCGAACAGATCGGTAAAGAAGCCCAGCAGCACAAAGCCCGTCGCGGTCTGCACCACGTAGAACATGCCGCCCTCGCGCATAACGACCAGCAACAGCAAGGCGTTCATCACAATCGTCTGAATACCAACGGGAAGCGATATGCCGCGCGATGCGCCGACCGCCTGGATAATGGTGGCAAGGCCCGTAACACCACCGGCAGCAAGGCCGTTGGGAATCAAAAACAGGTCGGTCGCAATAGCGGCCAGAGCGCACCCCAACATAATCTGGGGCAGGTCGTGAAAGAAGTTCATCGATAGAATGCGCTTGATGTCCAGACGATATGCCATGCTACCTCCCTCAAAAAAGCGCACCCAAACGGATGCGCTTCGAACTTCTTGCTGTATTCGATTCTACCGATTCGCCGAACAAAAACCACCCCTGCGCAGGGTTTGCTTTGGATACAAAACCACCCTGCTCGGAGGGTTTTATCCATTTCCACATAAACCGGGCGGTTTATGCAGATGGGATCTCTGCGTCAGCGTTGCCGGTGGCCCAGCGATGGTAGCCAATAACAAATGGGTCCAGGTCACCATCGTCAAGAACGGCCTCGACATTGCTGGTCTCCACGCCCGTGCGTAGGTCCTTGACCATCTGATACGGGTAGAGTACGTAGCTGCGAATCTGGTTGCCAAAACCAATCGTGGTCTTGGGTCCGCGGATCTCATCGAGCGCCTCAGCACGCTTCTCGAGCTCAATCTCGTACAGGCGAGCCTTGAGGATCTGCATGCACGCGGCCTTGTTCTGGATCTGGCTGCGCTCGTTTTGGCAGGTGACCACAATGCCGCTGGGAAAATGCGTCACGCGCACGGCGGAGTCGGTGGTGTTAACGCCCTGGCCGCCCGGGCCGCTCGCGTGGTACACGTCCACGCGGATGTCATCGGGACTGATCTCGATGTCGATATCATCGGGTAGCACGGGGATGACCTCGACGCCGGCAAACGTGGTCTGGCGGCGCTTCTTGTCGTCGGTGGGGCTAATGCGCACCAAGCGGTGGACGCCGGCCTCGGCGCGCAGCATGCCAAATGCGTCCTTGCCCTCGACGGTAAAGGTCGCACGGTCAATGCCGATGACCTCGGCCGCGGGACAGTCGTTGATGGTGACCTTCCAGCCGCGACGCTGGCAGTACTTCATGTACATCTTAAAGAGCATGAAGGTCCAGTCCTGGGCCTCCAGACCGCCCTGTCCGGGCTTGATGGTCACAATAGCATCGCCGTGATCGAACTCACCGGTAAACCAGCTCGAAAGCTCAAGCTCATCGATGGCACGGGCCAGGCGCTCAGCCGTGGCTGTAGCCTCCTCGCGAAGGGCGGCGGCATCGGGGTCACCCCCCATCTCCTCGGCAAGCTCCAGCGCGGCGCGGGCATCGGAAAGCTCGCCGCGCGCGTTGTCCACGGCAGCGATATCTTCCTTGGTGCGCGCGATTTCCTCCATGGTGACACGGGCGGCGTCGGCGTCATCCCAAAAGCCGGGGGCCACGCTTTTGGCCTCGAGCTCGGTCACGCGCGTGCGCTTTTCGTCCAAGTGGAGATACGACTCGACCTCGCCGAGCCGGTCCGCAAACGCGTCCAGCTCGGCGGGCGTTACCTCTAAAGCCTCAGCCATTAACGATTCCTGCCGTGGCAGTACTTAAACTTCTTGCCGCTACCGCAGGGGCACGGGTCGTTGCGGCCCACGTTGACGTACGGATCGTCGCTCTCGGACTTGCGATAGGTGGTCACCTTGCCACCGTTGTTGACGGCAGCCGGACCACCCTGGACAGCCGTGCGGGCCTGCACCTGCGCCTGCTTGCGCAGCACCGAGTCGCCGTTGTCACCATCGACCTCGGCAGGACCGGAGAAGTGCGCACCCTCGAGCGCGGGCTCCTCCTTGTGCTCCACGGCACGCGGGGCAGCCTTGATCTCGATGCGCAGAACCGTGCGCAGGTAATCCTCATACATGGTATCGACGAGTATCTGGAACGCGCCGTAGGCCTCGGTCTTGTACTCGACCAGCGGGTCGCGCTGGCCAAAGCCGCGCAGGCCGATGCCGGTCTTGAGGTAGTCCATCTCCTGCAGGTAGTTCATCCAGCGGGTATCGATGACGCGCAGCATGACCTGGGTGTTGAGCTCGCGCATCAGGTCCTCGCCCAAGCGCTCGGCCTTCATGTTGTAGCACTTCTCTACGTAAGCCAGGACATCGGCAGCCAGAGCCTCATAATCCTCGTCGGGGAACTTCGGCGTATCGATGTGGCCGGTGAGCTCCACAACCCACTTGCGCAGGCCCTCCAGGTCGCGCTCGCCATCGTGACTGTCCTTGGTGCAGAACTCCTGAACGCAGCGGTACACGGTGTCGTGCATGACCTCGGTGATGTGGTCGGTCAGGTCCTTGCCGTCCAGAATCTTATTGCGCTCAGCGTAGATGACCTGGCGCTGCTTGTTCATGACGTCGTCGTACTCAAGGACGCTCTTGCGCATGGAGAAGTTGATGCTCTCGACCTTGTGCTGGGCGCTCTCGACGGCCTTGGAGATGATCTTGTGCTGGATGGGCATGTCGTCGCCCATGTCGGCCGTGACCATCATCTTGGAGACGCGGTCCATCTTGTCGCCGCCGAACAGGCGCATGAGGTCGTCCTCGAGCGACAGGTAGAACTGGGTCTCGCCCGGATCGCCCTGACGGCCGGAGCGGCCGCGCAGCTGGTTGTCGATACGACGGGACTCGTGGCGCTCGGTGCCGATAACGGTCAGGCCGCCGGCGGCAAGCACGCGCTCGCGCTCGGCCTTGCAGGTCTCCTTGGCCTCGGCGTTAAACTGCTCAAGCTGCTCGGGCGTCACGTCCTCCATGGTCAGGCCCTCGTACTCAAGGCGCTCGCGCACCAGCTCGTCGGGGTTGCCGCCCAACAGGATGTCGGTACCACGACCGGCCATGTTGGTAGCGATGGTCACGGCGCCGTAGCGTCCGGCCTGGGCAACGATATGAGCCTCGCGCTCATGGTGCTTGGCGTTGAGGACCTCGTGCGCGATGCCGCGCTTGGTAAGGGCGGCCGACAGCTTCTCGGAGCTCTCGATGGAGACGGTGCCCACCAGGACCGGCTGGCCCTTGGCGTGACGCTGCTCGACATCGTCGGCGACGGCGTTGTACTTGGCCTGAATGGTACGGTACACCAGGTCCTCGTGGTCAACACGCTGAACGGGTTTGTTGGAGGGGATGACCTCGACGGGCAGCTTGTAGATCTCGCGGAACTCGGCATCCTCGGTGAGTGCCGTACCGGTCATGCCGGAGAGCTTGTCATACAGACGGAAGTAGTTCTGCAAGGTGATAGTGGCCAGCGTCTGGTTCTCCTCGCGCACGAGCACGCCCTCTTTGGCCTCGATGGCCTGGTGCAGGCCCTCGGAGTAACGGCGGCCTTCCATAATGCGGCCGGTGAACTCGTCGACGATCTTGACCTCGCCGTTGGTGACCACATACTGCTTGTCGCGGTGGAACATGTACTGGGCCTTCAGCGCCTGCTGCAGGTGGTTGACCAGCTGGCCGGAGAGATCGGCATAGATGTCATCGATACCCAGGCGGCGCTCGATCTTCTTAAGACCGCGCTCGGTGGCAGCGATGGTGTGCTTGGCCTCGTCCATGACGTAGTCGCCCGTGGGTTCAACGTCCTCGGTGGCGGTAAGCATGTCGTGCGACACGTCCTCGCCGCGCTCAAGGCCACGCACGGCACGCGCGAAGTCCTTGTAGGTACTGGCGGACTTGGTGCCAGCGCCCGAGATGATCAGCGGCGTCCTGGCCTCATCGATCAGGATGGAGTCGACCTCGTCGACGATGGCGTAGTTGTGACCGCGCTGCACACGCTGCTCGGGACGGGTGACCATGTTGTCGCGCAGGTAGTCGAAACCGAACTCGGAGTTGGTGCCGTAGGTGACGTCGGCCTGGTAGGCCGGGCGCTTGAGCTCGAGCGGCATGTTGTTCTGGAGCAGACCGACGGTCATGCCCAGGTACTTATAGATGCGGCCCATCCACTCGGAGTCACGCTTGGCAAGGTAATCATTGACAGTAACGACGTGCACGCCCTTGCCGGCAATAGCGTTGAGATAGCCGGCCAACGTGGAGACGAGGGTCTTACCTTCGCCGGTCTTCATCTCGGCGATGTGGCCCTCGTGCAGTGCCATGGCGCCAATGAGCTGCACGTCAAAGTGGCGCATACCCATGGTGCGCTTGGAAGCCTCACGCACGGTGGCAAAGGCCTCGGGGAGCATGTCGTCGAGCGACTCGCCGTTGGCGTAACGCTCGCGGAACTTATCGGTCTGGCCGCGGAGCTCCTCCTCGGTCATCTTCTCAAACTGGGGCTCAAGACCGTTGATCTGGTCGACGATCTTGTAGTAGCGCTTAAGGTCCTTATCGGATCCAAAGGACAGCAGCTTTGACATGAATCCCATGTGGTTTTCCTTTTTGGCCATCGCCCACGCCGTGCAGCTGCGGGCGAGTTAAACACAGATGATTGTACTTTAGCCAAACAAGGCGCGGCCTATACGGTCGACCTCGACCGCCACGTAATAACTACGACCAACCTGCCACAATGGGACAGGTTAATTTTGGCAGGTTTTATCTGGCCAAACGCCGCCTCTCTGCCATTTGGTGCAAGCAAACCTGTCCCCTTCGCACCAATCTGGTGCAATGGGGACAGGTTGGCTTGCACCAATAAAAAGAAAAGGGCCGCGCACCCAAATGGATGCACGGCCCTCATGCCATGAATGCGAGCGATTCCGCGGCGAGCTATTTACTCAGCAGCCTCGGTGGTCTCGGCCTCGGCAGCGGCCTCCTCGACGGGAGCCTCTGTGGGAGCCTCGGCGGCCTGCTTGGCAGCCTCCTCGGCGAACTTAGCGGCACGCTTAGCCTTCTCGGCAGCCTTAGCCTCAGCGGCGGCCTTGCGAGCGGCCTCGGCCTCAGCAGCCTTGGCGGCCTTGGCAGCCTTGGCCTCCTCAGCCTTCTTGAGCTGGGCGGCAGCGGCGCCACCGAACTTGTCGGCGAAGCGCTGGACGCGTCCACCGGTGTCGACGAACTTCTGCTGGCCGGTGTAGAACGGGTGGCACTCGTTGCAAAGCTCGACCTTCATCTCGGACACGGTAGCGTGCGTCTTGAAGGTGTTGCCGCAGGAGCACGTCACCGTGCACTCGACATACTGGGGATGGATACCCTGCTTCATGGTAGGACTCCTTATTGGTCAGGCGCTGGTTACCGATCAGCGCATAAGGCGTCTTGGTTTCCGACCAAGACAACAAACTCGGCTATGGTACCACGGCGCCGCGTGTCCCACAAAAGGTTCACGGTCTTTTCGGAACGACACGAATCTGACCCATCGAAACACATCTCCACCGTTCCTTCAACTGGGAAAATGCCGTCCCCGGGGCCTGAGAAGGGCCCCGGGGACGTTCGACTGACTGCGGGAACGGCCTTTCCGCTCAATGTGTTCGGCTGAGATCGGAAATCAACCAAACTGAACTAGGTTCAGTTGACATGGTTAAAAACGAGGGGCGACGCTTTTGCGTCACCCCTCGTCCCGGCCGGTTGCTTTAGTTGTACACACGGTAGTTACACTTGAACTGGGTTATGTGTCCATAGTTGGAGCGGTACCAACCCGACGTATAGCTGATTGCCTCTGCGCCTAGATAGTCGTAGCCCTTGTTGTAGCGAAGCTGACGGTAGATCGTGTCGTACTCTGCTACGTAAAACGTGTCTCCAGAGAAGGCTTTGTACCGGTCTTTAACCGTCGAAGCCATGTACGCGGGTTCGACATCGCCTTTCTCTCCGTTGAGCGCATAGACGGGTGCCGCGATTCCGCATAAAGCCGTTGCCACGAGGATGGCGTAGACAGCCATGCGCGACGCGTTGGACTTCAGCTGTTCAAATAGTTTCATGTCATTCACCTTCCTCGTATGTATCGAGGTATTCCTGCTTGAGCGTCTGCGAGGACGACTTGATCTT